>DATARG010000152.1:0-5669 GCA_036264275.1 Candidatus Udaeobacter sp.
CATGAGCGAGGACAAAGAATATGTGGGTACGTTCGTTCTCGGAGTGACAACCGACACCCAGGACCGTGAAGGTGAAGTGATCCAGCAACGTCCGGTGCCTCAGCTGGACGAAAATCAAATTCGGACCGCGTTTGAAAAATTTCGTGGCGATTTCTACCAGCTGCCGCCGATGGTTTCTGCGAAAAAACACGCTGGCGTGCCATTGTACAAGCTAGCGCGGGAGGGGAAAGTTGTGGAGCGCGAGCCGCGGCTCGTTCACGTCTATCGCTACACAATTGACCGGATCGCATTACCTCAAATCGATTTCACAGTGCTATGCAGCAAAGGCTTTTACGTCCGCACGTATGTTCATGACATTGGTGAAGCGCTCGGTTGCGGCGCGCATTTGAAATCCCTGCGTCGAACAAAATCCGGCCGCTTCGACCTCGCCAACGCGATCACCGTCGACGAGATTAAAAATGCGGCGCGAGAGGACATTCTCAAGCGGATGCTGAGTTTGCCGGAAGTCTCCAGGATGCGCGGGGCGTGAGCGGTTAAGATGCAAATCCTCCGTTTGATTCCGGAGCTGTCACAGTTGCCCGGTCCCCTTTTTCTCGCTATCGGCGTCTTCGATGGGGTCCATCTGGGTCATCAGGCTGTAATCTCCACCTCAGCGGAGCACGCTCATGCGGCAAATGGTACACCCGTAGTAGTCACCTTTGATCCACACCCTGAAAAAATTCTGCGCCCCGAAAAAGCGCCGCACTTGCTCACCGCCACGCCACACAAGATCGCTCTGATTCGGGCGCTGGGCGTGCACCATCTGTTGATCATTCGGTTCAACAAACAATTTGCTGCCACCGAACCTGAGGATTTTGTCCATCAATTGGTCCAGCATTCGAATCCGTTGCGTGAAATTTGTGTCGGCCACCAATGGTCATTCGGAAGAAATCGGCGAGGCAATCTCCAATTGTTAAAGAAACTTGGGGCGCAGTCTGATTTTGATGTTGTTGGAATTCCGCCGGTAGGTGTTAACGGCGAAATTGCAAGCAGCACGACGATCCGCAGCGCTGTCGAAGCTGGCGATCTAAAAAAAGCCGCGACCATGCTCGGCCGGGAATACACGATTCTGGGAACAGTTGTCCGCGGCGACGATCTAGGAAAAAAAATCGGATTTCCTACTGCAAACCTGAGCGCCCACAGCGAACAATTTCCACCGAATGGCGTTTATTTCGCCGAGGCAAAGCTCGACGATGCTGTCTATCCGGGCGTGGTGAATCTCGGTTATCGGCCTACAGTGAGCAGCAGCAAAGATCGTATCCTCGAAGTTTACCTCCTCGACTTTGATGGGGATATTTACGGCAAAGATCTCGAGCTGCGTTTCATTTGCTACCTCAGGCCTGAGAAGAAATTCGAGAACGTTGATGCGCTTGTCTGTCAGATCGAATCTGACGTGCAACAGGCGCGGAAACTTGCCGCCGCGCAGTAATCAACTCGGCCCTCAAAAATCCAGTCGGGTCAAATCGCGCACTTCAGGAGTTTTACGGATGGCGAAGATGACAGCGAACGCGCCAACCACAAGGCCGCAACCAAACGCGAAGACTAGCAACAGCCAAATCGGGAAATCCGCCATCTGCACCATGCCTTGGCGAACGAAGCTGCCGCCGCCGGAAAAGAAGTAGGCCATTCCGGTCCCGATTAACGCGAGGCCAACTACAATCATTGCACGCAGCCATTGCGGCTCACGCCGTGCCGCCGGCAAGCTGGCTATAACGCGCGCGGTGAATCCATCGTCATTTATGTACGGCACTGCTTCACGCAGTTGTCGGTCCAGCGTTTCGTCGTCGATCATTGGATTCACTTTATCAATTCGGCGCCCAGGACGCCAGTGTGCGTTTCAATTTTTCCCGTCCCCGCAGAACGTTAGTCTTCACCGTCCCAAGCGGAATCTCGAGGACACGCGCGGCTTCGTCGTGCGACAGACCGTTTTGGCAGCATAGCACAACTGCGGTGCGCTCATGTAACGGAAGCAAACTCAGCGCGTGCATAAGATCGTGTCTTAAACCAGGATCAACAGTCTGCGGATCCTGTTCTGCCTGCCATTGCCCCTCATCCACCCCCACCAGCTCTTTCCGGCGGCGCGCGTCCTCGCGAAAGCAATTGTACGCGATTCGATAAAGCCACGTCGAAAACCGTGCTTCACCGCGAAAGCTACGAACGTTTTTGTAGGCCCGGAGAAAAGCTTCCTGCGCGAGGTCATCTGCCAGAGCGAAATCTGTACGAGTGAGCTGGCGCAGAAGACCGCGCACGCTCGATTGATGCCGCCGCACGAGTTCGCCGAACGCATGCTGATCGTCATCGGCAAGAACTCGCGCAACGAGGTCCGCATCAGTGAGCTCCACGGCCGCAATACTATGGTGCCGGGGGCGGAGGCGGAATGTTGTTTTTGTTTTCCAATTTCCATACAATCAAATATCCAAGTCCGATCAGGAACGGAATCAGCCCGAATGACCAGGCCCCGCCTTCCCAATCATTCACGGCGGCGAGCCAAATCATCAGGCCCAGGCCCACCATGGTCCATACGACCCCACGCCGTGCATCCGAACGCCGGCGCACTTTTCGCACCTCCGGTGCCAGCAGTTCTGCGGGAACTGGCTGACCTTTCTCGACCATCATCCGGATCGTTCGTTGACGCATGCGGTTTCCTATGAGCGCAAAGATGCCTATCACCATTACGATCAGCACAGGCGCACCGAAGATGGACATAAACACGATCGCCACGATCGGGATCGCCACCAAATTGCGCATGTCTTGAAGATCGTGGTCTTCGTCTTTATCGCCGGCCTCGATGGTAATGCCATGTTTGCGACCAAGGTTTTTTTCCAGCTTCCGGTGAATTCGGTCGGCGAGATCGGATGAAGCGGAACTCGCGGTCGCGACCGGTACCGTCGTTGATGCTGGCGCCGCTAGCGCGGTTGCCGCTGTCCCGGTTGTCGCTGCCGTTGGTGCTGTCGGGCTGGCAATCGGCGTGTCAGTTGGAGCCTGCGGAAACAAGGTGCCATACAGCCCGAGCGAGAACATGCAGAGGAGGAATAGTTTTTTCATAGAGTGTTTGATCATAGGATGCACCAAATGCCCGATTTGGATTCAACGATTTTGATTTCTCGAGGGCAATTAAAAGGTTGCGTGACTAGGCTGACTGGACATTATTGTCCCTCCCAAACTGCGGGTGTAGCTCAGTTGGTAGAGCACCACCTTGCCAAGGTGGACGTCGCGAGTTCGAGCCTCGTCACCCGCTCCAGTTTTCCCTGTGTTTCTCTGGCGCAAAAGAGCCGAACCGCGTTGGGTTAAAGCGCACGAAGATTTCCTCCAAGCGCACGCTGACGGCCAGCTTGTGATCGTCCGCCGGCCCGGGCGCAAGCGTTTGGAACTGGAAATTGTATGCCGTTCGCGGAGCAATTCGTCTGTGCTGCTCAAGGAATTTGGCGGGCGAATCGAGGCATTGCGGGGCAATTGGCTCGAGCGATTTGCGCGTGCCGATTCGAAGCCAATTAGAATCGGAAAACGATTAATTATTTCGAATGTGGGCGGGACCTCGGTCTCCTGGCTTTCGCGGCACATAGGCCGCTCCCAGCTTATCATTCCGGCCTCGTTGGCATTTGGAACCGGCGAGCACACGACGACGGCAATGTCGCTTCGCTTTTTGGAGCAACTGACCCGCGGTTGGAAGCACGGCTGGTCGCTCCTGGACCTTGGGACCGGTAGCGGAATTCTTGCTTTGGCAGCAAAATGTTTCGGTGCCGGTCCGGTCACAGGTATCGATAACGATCCCGCGGCGATTTCCGTAGCCGAATCGAACGCGCGATTGAACAAAATTCGCGGCACGAGTTTTCAACTGGGCGACTTCCGCAAGCAAAAGCACGCGCAGAATACTGATGTGATTACGGCGAATCTATACAACGATTTGATTATCAAAATCCTGCCGAAACTGAAAGCGAGCAGGTGGCTAATTCTCTCGGGCGTTTTGGGCAACCAGCAACACGAATTAGGTCGCGCGCTCCGGCAGAACCAGTACGATATCGTCGAAACACGGCGTCGGGGGAAATGGGTAGCCATTTTAGCAAGGCGAACCGACGCTGTGCGGCCGCTAGAGCTTAAGTCGCCAAATTTTTGCGGCAGTCATAGACCACCGCTACAGTAAACGGATGCAATCTGAACAGCTTGCTTATGCTATCGTCACGCCCTATTCGATGCGGAAATCGCGCACAGGCGGCATCGTTGGCCGGCTAATTTCCCGCACCGGACTCGACTTAGTCGGAGGCCGAATGTTCGCGCCGGGCGCCGAGCTAACCAAACGATACGCCGACACGATTGTGACGGAAACGGATCCGCGCCATCGCGCTACGCAGCAATTAATTCGCGAGTACGTGCTGAAGAATTTTACTGGGGAAAAGAACGATCAGCACGCGCGGGTTTTGTTTCTGATCTTTCGGGGACCGGACGCGGCCGAAAGGATTCGTGAGGTCGTGGGCCACATCGTGCACGAGCGCACCAGCGGGGAAACGATTCGCGACACCTTCGGCGATTATATCACCGATGATTCAGCCAATGTCGTTTACTTCGAACCAGGAGTGGTCACTGAATTTGAACCCGGCGCTATCGAACGCGATTTAAAACTGTGGGCCGAATTTTCTGAGTCGGATGGCGGAGTCCTCGATCGCGCGGTCTCCTACCCGTCCCGCACTCAAGTCGAAAAAACCCTTGTCTTGATTAAACCCGATAATTTTCGGTTCCCAAATCTGCGTCCAGGGGGTGTGATCGAGGTATTTTCGCGCACTGGCCTTTCGATTATCGGGTTCAAAGTGCACCAGATGAGTGTGTCTCAGGCGGAGGAGTTTTACGGGCCGGTGCTGCCCGTGCTCGAGAAAAAGCTGGGCTCAATAAGCGGCCGCCAAAACTGGGAGAGCATTATCGAGTTTATGGCCGGCAAAAAGCCCAGCGAATGTCATCCAGACGACCGCGACGCGCCTGGAACGGAAAAATCGATCGCCATTGTTTACCAGGGCGTCGACGCAGTCCGCAAGATCCGAGATGTGCTCGGCCCGACTGATCCGGCAAAAGCGCCGCCAGGGTCGATTCGAAAGGAGTTCGGGCAAACGATCATGGTTAACGCCGCGCACGCATCGGATTCGGTCGAGAACGCGAAACGCGAAATGGCGATCATTCGAGTCGACGAAAATAATTTCAAACCTCTGATTGAAAACTTCTACCGCCGCCAATAGCTTGCGCTCCAATTTGTGGATCACATCATTGCCATGGAAATTTCTGAACGTGCCGCTCAACTGACTCCGTCGTTGACTCTTTCAATCGATAGCAAGGCGAAAGCCATGAAAGCCGAGGGCATCGACGTTTGCGGCTTCGGTGCAGGCGAACCGGATTTCGACACACCTGAGCACATCAAAAGAGCCGCAATTGAGGCGCTGGAAGCCGGTTTCACGAAATACACGCCAAATGCTGGCATCCCAGAACTGCGCCAGGCGATTGCCGATAAATTGGCAGCCGACAACGGACTAAACTATCGCGCCGGTCAGATAGTGGTGAGTAATGGTGCGAAGCACGCGTGCTACAATGCAATCCTCGCAACCTGTCAACCGGGCGATGAAGTCATAATCCCAGCCCCCTATTGGGTC
>DATARG010000179.1:0-5641 GCA_036264275.1 Candidatus Udaeobacter sp.
CACCCTTAATACCACCCTGAAAGAAATATAGCCGCACAGGGGAAATGATGTATCATCGCGCGATGCTTTGCCGAGTTCTCCCCAGCTTCGGTTTGATCCTGTTCGTTTCCGGTTCGAACACATTTGCAGCTGACTTCTCCACTTCCGTGAACCCGAAAGAGGGCTGGAAACTGACAAGCGATGCGAAAGACGTGGTCATCTACAGCCGGCAGCATGCTGATTCGAACCTGAAAGAGTTCAAGGCGATCGGCTTCATTGACGCGCCTCCTTCCGCCGTGCACGCAGTTATCGATGATTTCGAAAACTATCCAAAATTCATGCCTTACACTTTGGAGTGCCGTCTCATAAAACGTGAAGGCGATTCGGTGATCGGTTACCAGCGGCTTTCACCGAAGATTATCGAGGACCGCGACTACACGTTGCGCGTCGCGAAAAAGTCATGGTCCGGCCCCAAAGGGCTGACATATCTCAGTCAATGGCAGACAGCGAATGAGTTGGGGCCCCCGGAACAAAAAGGCGTTGTCCGCCTGAAAGTCTGCAATGGCACCTGGCTACTAGAGCCCGATGGACCCGCAAGAACGCGCGCGACGTATTCGATCTATTCTGAAACTGGTGGTTTTATCCCGCCCTTCATCGCCAATCACGCCAGTCTGACCGGGATTAACAAGTTGTACGCGGCCATCCGGCAGCAGGTAAAGGAACCGAAGTACGCCGCGGCTGCTCCGGCGTCACCGGCATCCGCGAAGCCATAGCAAAATTTTTTTCGCACATAAACGCGCGCAACTATTGTCTCTCCTCATGAGAGCGAATTTCTTCCTGTCTCTAGTGGTAGCCTCAACCGCGTTTGCGCTGAGCGACGCTGCTCTTGCGGAGAGCACGCCTGACACTCCAAAGAAGCCTGTCGCCACCGAATATCAGGGAGTAACCGTGGAGGATCCGTATCAATGGCTCGAAGCGGACGATGATTCTAAGGTGAAAGCGTGGTCTGACGCGCAGAATCAGCAGACGCGCAAATATCTCGATAGCTTCCCTGATCGGACGGCCATTGAAAAACAATTACAAGAGTGGTACGCGAAAACGTCACCTAACTATTTCTCGCTCGTCTCGCGCCCTGGAATTTTGTTCGCGATGAAATTCCAGCCGCCGAAACAACAGCCGCTTTTGGTGACGCTCACGTCGGCGGACGACCTTAAGTCGGAAAAAGTAGTGCTCGATCCGAACGTACTCGACACGAAAGGCACGACTGCGATCGACTGGTTTGTACCTTCGTTGGACGGAAAATCCGTCGCGGTCTCAGTTTCCCAAGGTGGCAGCGAAGACGGCACACTTCATTTTTACGAAACTGCGACCGGCAAAGCGCGGTCGGACACTATTGCGCACGTTCAATACCCGACGGCGGGCGGCAGTGCGGCTTGGAACGCAGATGGAACCGGAGTTTTTTATACACGGTTTCCACGGAAAGGCGAGCGGCCAGATACTGACCTCAACTTTTATCAGCAAATTTATTTTCATAAGCTCGGTACGCCGGACGCAGAAGATAAATATTCGTTAGGCAAAGAGTTTCCGCGAATCGCGGAGGTCAACCTCGCGGCATCACGCGACGGCAAATACATTCTCGCGACTGTAGCGAACGGCGATGGCGGGGATTTCGCGCATTATCTGCTCGGGCCAGATAAAACCTGGAAGCAGATCACGCAGTTCAGCGATCAAATAAAGCTTGCCCGCCTCGGGCGAGATAACGCGCTCTATCTGCTTTCACGCGCAGACGCGCCGCGCGGCAAGATTCTGCGACTGCCGCTCGATGCGCCAGAATTGACGAACGCTGCCGAAATTATTTCGACTGGAGAAGCGGTGATCGAGCAGATCGTGCCTGGTCAGGAGGCGCTTTATGTTGCGGATCTGCTCGGCGGTCCCTCTCAAATCCGGCGCTTCGATTTGAACGGCAAAAATGAAACGACGATTCCGATTCCGCAGATCTCATCCGTGCAGGAGATGCTCGCGCTCGAAGATGGATCGCTCTTGTTCCGAGACGTGAGTTACACCGAGCCAGCCGCGTGGTTCCACTGCGCCAATGAAAAAACTGAGCCGTCCAGGACTGCTCTGCGAAACACGTCACCAGTCTCGTTCGCCGACATCGAAGTGCGCCGCGAGTTCGCACCTTCGAAGGACGGCACGAAAATTCCACTGAACGTCCTCTCTCGAAAAGGAATGAAGCGCGACGGAAATAATCCGACGCTGCTATATGCGTACGGCGGTTACGGAATCAGCATGTCGCCGAATTATGATTTTACGAGAAAACTCTGGTTCGACCGCGGCGGCGTATATGTGGTGGCGAATATCCGCGGCGGCGGCGAGTTCGGCGAAGAATGGCACAAGGCCGGCAATCTCACGAAAAAACAGAATGTGTTCGACGATTTTGCGGCGGCCGCGGAGGATTTGATCAACGAGAATTACACGCGTCCGGGAAAGCTCGCGATTCAAGGTGGAAGCAACGGCGGCCTGTTGATGGGCGCGATGATCACGCAGCACCCTGATTTATTCCGAGCGGTAGTTTCCTCAGTGGGCATTTACGACATGCTGCGTGTGGAACTGGCACCGAACGGCGCATATAACGTAACCGAGTTCGGCACGGTCAAAAATCCCGAACAATTCAGGGCGCTTTACGCGTATTCGCCCTATCATCATGTAGTGGACGGAACGAAGTACCCTGCCGTTTTAATGATGACTGGCGCAAACGATGGACGCGTGGCGCCGTATCACTCGCGCAAGATGACCGCGCGCCTGCTTGCCGCCAATAAATCCGAGAACCCGATTCTCTTGCGAACCAGCTCTAGCGCGGGCCACGGCATCGGCACTGCATTGAGCGAGCGCATCAAACAGTCGGCCGACATTTACGCGTTTCTCTTTTCGCAACTCGGGATGTCGGGCAAGCGGACCGATTAGTCACAACGATTACAAGCGTTAAAAGCGATCTTGTAGCCGTTGCAACGACGTAACCTGGCGCCTTGCGAAGGAAACTGCCGATTCTTGCGATCGCGATTGGAATTTTCTTTCTACTCGCGGTTGCGGCTGTTGTTGCGGTCTTCTTCAGTCCGCTGCTCACTCGTTACGTCGAGAGCGAGGTCTTCCGTGTCGCAATGGAGGAGGAAACCGCGAAGGGTTTGCACTTTCCTCGAGCGCGTTACGCGCCGATTCGACGCACCGGCGCATTAACAGCGCAGAGCGAAAGTTTCAACGCCGACGAGGGACAGAAAGCGATGAAGTCGCTCGATGCTCACGGCATCACCGCAAAATTCGATCCTTGGGGTGTGTGTTTGCGGCAGTGGAGGCTTGATGACGTGCATGTGCAATCAGGCGACGTGGAGATCCAGATTTACCAAGCTCATCCAGAGGCGGTCACACCAAAACCGTGGTTCGCCATTTTTTTGCCGAACCGGGTTTATCTGGAAAAGATTCAATCCGAGCAGGCCAACATCACCTGGCGTCTGCGCGGCGAACGAGCGGGCTTCTTCGGAACGCGACTGCTCATTACGCCAAACGGCCGCGATTTCGATTACGTTGCAACAGGCGGCCGACTGAAAATGGCACCCGTTCCCGAGCTTGAGCTTCGCCGGACGCATCTCCTGATCACGAAAACGCTTTTAACTCTTTATGATCTTGATCTCGCATCCGATTCGCACACCGACGAAAGCATTCGGGTTCAGGGGCACGCGGGCCTTGGCCAGGACAAAAGCATCGACGCAAAAGCGAACTTCAATGCGGTACCCATTCGGCAGTGGTTGCCTGCGGACTGGAAAGGCCGTCTCACCGGCAGCGCTTTAGGCGATATTCATTACGCCGCAAAAGATCCAAAGCTGGAAAGTTCATCCGGCGAAGGTTCGTTGCGCATTCAGAATGGGCGAGTCGATGATGTTCCGCTTTTGAACAAACTCGCGGAGCTTGCCCGGAAGAAGTCGTTCGAACGTCTGGACCTAAACGAATGTTCGCTCGGCTTCGCATGGCAGTATCCGGAGATCGACATCAAAAACATCGCCATAGAGGAGAAGGGCAAATTCCGAATCGAGGGCGAGATTTCCGTTAAACGCCGCCTGTTGCGAGGCACGATCAAACTTGGGCTTGCCCGTGAGTATTTGGATTGGTTGCCGAACCCTGAAGAAGTGTTTAGCCGACGCTCAAGCGGGTATCTGTGGACGGACGTGCATCTCTCCGGCACGATCGATGAACCCCGGCAGGATCTCAGCCAGCGCGTCATCGAACTCTTCAAGGAATCACCAGGCGCTTATCTCAACCTCATGTTTCGTCAGTTCGGTGATTGGCTGAAGAAAACTTTCGGAGGCGACTAGCGCTGCAGATGCGTCGAACTGATTTTTCTGCTGTCAACCAGGTCCTGATTTCTGATCTTCCGAGCTCTGATTTCTGGCTTCTCCTGCTTCCAACATCCGAATGCGTTTGTCGACGAATGGCAAACGGATCGTCACGCTAAGACCTTTGCCCTGGCTGCTCTCGATGGAGAGCTCGCCACCGTGCTCGCGCACGATCCGGCGTACAATCAATAATCCGAGCCCACTGCCGGTTGGTTTGGTTGTGAAATAAGGTTCAAATACGCGGCCCAAGTTTCCTGCCGACATTCCGCCGCCGGTATCGACAAATCGGACGATCACATGGGTATCGTCTAAATCCGTTCCAATGCGCAACGTGCCATGGCGGTGCATTGCTTCGACACTGTTTTTGATCACGTTGTAAAACCCCTGCTTCATCTGATCGCGATCGAGCTGAAGCAATGGCAGATCCGAGCGCAGTTCTTGTTCAACGACTATTCCACGGTTCTGAAGCTCAGGAGTAAAAAAGCGAACCGCTTCTTCGACGACTGTGTTTACATTTTCGGGTCGGAGTTGTGGTCGCGATGGACGGATGGCTTTCAAAAACTGCGTGACGATGGAATCAAGCCTGTTGACTTCAGATCGGGCGACATCAATCGATTGTTCAAGCTCCGCTCTTTCGCCATCCTGCAGCTTTTGCACGGTGCGTTGCATCAATTGCAAATGAATGTGCAGCGAGTTGAGCGGATTCCCGATCTCGTGTGCGACGCCTGCAGCCAGCAGCCTCAACGCATTTAAACGTTCCGACTCAATTGTTTGCTGCACAGTGCGACGGCTCTCCGTTATATCGCGCATGATCATCACATGACCAACCTCTTCGCCCGATCCTGTAGCCACGGGCCTGCGGCCAGTCTCTCGTTCGGGTTCTCGCGCAGACGTGGCTACAGTCGAGTCGCGTTGTTCCATCACCAGCGGGACAACGTAAAAATTGATGAAGCGATTTTGCGGATAAAAAATTTCCACGTCATGACTTACCGGTCCGCCGCTTTGAGTCAGCGATCCCCAATCGAGACCGCCAATTCGTTCGTCTAGGCGTTTGCCGATTGCTTCGCCCGCCTCGAGCCCAAATAACGCGCACGCGGCATCATTGAGGTAAGTGATTCGGCCTTTCGAGTCCGTCACGATGATGCCTTCCTGAATGGCGTTGAAAATGGTTTCGAGGAAACCTTTCTCCTGCGCCAGGCGCAGAAAATAATTCTGCACGTCTTCCGGCCCAATGCGGCCGAGACGCTCGATGAGTTTTTCAAGAAAGCCCGCTTTCA
>DATARG010000185.1:0-6387 GCA_036264275.1 Candidatus Udaeobacter sp.
TTTTTTAATGGCAACCTGGGCCGGACCCATTTTCTGAATACGATGCCCGGCCTTGATGAGACTCGTTTCCTTGGTCATTTCGCGCGCCTCGCTGTCGTTCAGGATTAACAGATCAACGCCGCGAAGCAGCGCATCGAGATCCGACCTGGCGGTCTCGATCCAAAGATCCATTGTATCGGCCACAACGAAGCGCGGACGCTCCGTTTGTTCGAGGACATGCGATTGCAGTGATGGCGCGATATTGGCAAGTAAAACAAAATCCGTTTGCCGATACGTCTCCGGCAAGTCGGGCTTGAAATCTTTGAACACATTAAGATCGATGGAGCGCGTCTGGCGCGTGTTCAGGTCCCACGAATATTCGCCTGACCAGCGGAACGTTTTTCCGTTCGCTTGTTGCACGCCGTCAGTATCAATCTTGCGCGATTTCCAAAATTCGAATTCAGATTTAGGAAAATCATCGCCCACGACGCCGACGAGCCGAACCGGCGAAAAAAAACTTGCGGCGAGTGCAGCGTAGGAAGCCGAGCCGCCTAACAATTCCGAATGTTCCTCTACCGGCGTCTTGACCGCGTCGATTGCAATCGAGCCAACAACGAGGACGGACATGATTAGAATGACGAAATCCGAATGACGAAGCACGAATCACGAAACAAGTGTCGCGCGTGTGTTTCCTCGCGGACAAATTTC
Organism: Candidatus Udaeobacter sp.; assembly: GCA_036264275.1. Lineage (GTDB taxonomy): Bacteria > Verrucomicrobiota > Verrucomicrobiia > Chthoniobacterales > UBA10450 > Udaeobacter. The sequence continues at coordinate 688 of DATARG010000185.1, forward strand.
GTCTTTTTATTCATTCTTTGGCCTGACCAGATTATTGAGAATATCAAATGCAGCTCCCTGGCTTCCATCCACAGCTCCCGTTTGGAAAATCAATCATTGGCACGACCTGGCGTTTGAGCTTCGGATTTCGCCATTCCCTCGTCATTCGTCATTCGAGCTTCGTCATTGATCAGCACTGCTTCGCCATTTGTCATTTACCCGAGCATATCGGTGGCGCAACGGACGTAATCAACAATGTTGTGCGCCTTTAACAACGCTGAAACCATCACTACACGCTTCGCACCGGCGTCAATCACACGCTGAAGATTATCGATGTTGATGCCGCCGATGCAGAAAATCGGCAGATTCACTTCTGCATGCACACGGCTGATGTCTTCCAGACCAATCGGCGCGTAATCAGGTTTTGTCGGAGTCGCGAAGATCGGGCCAAATCCGATATAGTCGGCGCCTTCGCGCTGCGCAGCCTGCGCTTGCTCCAGATTGTGGGTAGATTTCCCGACCAAAATCGCGCGGGCTACTTTCTGTCGCACGATCTCGATCGTGTCATCATCCTGGCCGACGTGCACTCCTTCGACCGGTCGCTGGCGCGCGATTTCAGCGTAATCGTTCACGATCAGCGGCGTAGACGACTTTGCTGTCAATCCATGTAAGTCGGCTGCGAGCTCCACGAGTTCGCCGATTGATTTGTTTTTCCCACGTAGTTGAATCAAATCGACGCCCCCATCGATCATTTGTTCGATAACTCGGGCGGCATCGCGTCGTTCCACATAGCCCAGATCAATAATTCCATAGAGCCGGCATTCGCTGAGCGTGCTCATCGAACGGCACTTTACTCATGCAAACGAAGCGGCCGGGTAATCAAGTTGAGCTTTCCGGCCGAAATGAGGCGATCCATCAAACCGGTGTCGTACTTTCCATCGCGGAACTCTCCGTTCCGCATCATGGCAGCATGAAACGGCACCGTCGTTTTGATTCCGGTGATGTAGTACTCGTCCAGAGCGCGTCGCATTCGATCGATGGCATTGATCCGCGTGGAACCGATCGTGATTATTTTTGCAATTAGCGAGTCGTAATATGGTGGCACGGTATAGCCGGTATAAACGTGTGAGTCGATACGAACTCCACGGCCGCCCGGCGCATAATAAAAATCGATCCGGCCCGGCGTCGGCTGGAAGTTGTTGGCCGGATCTTCGGCATTGATGCGGCATTCGATCGCGTGCAGCCGTGGTTCCGCGTGCGCGACATGTGGCGACAGCAGCTGGCCCGCGGCAATCCGGATTTGCTCCTTTACCAGGTCGCACCCGTAAACTTCCTCCGTGACGGTGTGCTCCACCTGAATGCGCGTATTCATTTCCATAAAGTAAAAGTGCCTGTCCTGGTCGACCAGAAATTCAATCGTCCCTGCGTTTTCGTATCCGACTGACTTAGCCAATTTCACGGCGGCATTTCCCATTTTTCTGCGAAGACTTGGCGTCATTACGGCGGAAGGGCATTCTTCAATCACTTTCTGATTGCGCCGTTGAATTGAGCAATCGCGTTCGCCGAGGTGCACGACGTGGCCATGGCTATCGGCCATGATTTGAAACTCAATGTGCCGCGGGTTGATGATAAGCTTTTCCAAATACACCTGGTCATCTCCAAATGCTTTCTGCGCCTCATGGCGCGCGCTATGAAAAGCTGATTTAAGGCTTGGCTCATTATGTGCAGCGCGCATTCCGCGGCCGCCACCGCCGGCCGCAGCCTTAATCATCACCGGATACCCAAGTTTTTTTGCGATTTTCATCGCCTCGTCCTCTGTCTCGACGATTCCATCGCTGCCTGGCGTTACCGGCACGCCTGCTTTGCGTGCAGCCGCACGAGCAGCATTCTTGTCGCCCATCGACTGCATCGCACGTGAGGAAGGGCCAATGAACTTGATGTTGCAACTTTCGCAGACTTCTGCGAAATGCGGGTTCTCGGCGAGAAATCCGTAGCCGGGGTGAATCGCGTCAACGTCGCCGATCTCGGCTGCACTCATGATCCGATCGATCTTCAAATAACTCTCAAGGCTTGGAGCCGCGCCGATGCAGATAGCTTCGTCGGCGAGCTGGACGTGCAATGAATCGACGTCTGCTTCCGAATAAACGGCCAGCGTACGAATGCCGAGTTCCTTACAGGCACGAATCACCCGTAGAGCGATCTCTCCGCGGTTAGCAATCAGTACCTTCTGGAACATCTGGGACGCGCGATTCGGCGCGCCCGACGGTCGCGCCCTGCCATGTTTTAACGGACTTTGAACAGCGCCTGGCCAAATTGAACCGGCTTACCATTCTCAGCGAGCACTTCGGCTATAACGCCGCTGGTTTCGGCCTTAATCTCGTTCATCACTTTCATTGCTTCGATAATGCAAACCACGGTGTCTTCGCTGACAGATTTCCCTACTTCAACAAAAGGTGGCGCATCAGGCGATGCAGCATGGTAAAGTGTGCCCACCATTGGCGAAACGATTTCTTTCATCGGCACGCTCTCAATTGCTTTCGCAGCAGGCGCCGCCGATCCGGCTCCGGCGACAAGGGGCTTGGCCGGACCGCCGGCCACCGCCGGTGCAACTATCGTCGCTTGCGGAGCTGAAGCGCCTCTCTGCAGCTTCAAACGAAATCCCTCCTTTTCGATCTCGAACACGGAGAGATCGTGCTTCTTCATCAGATCGATGATCGATTTGATTTCTTTGATGTCTTTGGAGTCCAAGGCCAGTTTCTGGTTAAGGCTGAGGAGTTTTAGGTAAAGCAGTTTTGTTAGCTAGGTCAAGCACGGGATCGAGTGTTCGATCAGTGGACTCACCCCCAATGATAGCTTTTGAATTTACGCAATCCCCTACTCCATTACTCCATTAAGCCACTGCTTAGCTTCGAAATTGTTGATGAGACCGATGATTACGTCGTCGTCAATAAGCCGCCGTTTCTTCTCATCCATCCAACCAAGCCGAACCACGCACCCACGCTCTGGAAACAATTGCGCGAGCTGCTCGCCTTCGAAATTGCAAGTGGCGGACAGGTTTCAATCGTAAACAGGCTGGATCGCGAGACGAGTGGCCTGGTGCTCGTTGCGAAAACGGCAATGGCTGCGCGCGATTTCGGGTTGTTGATGCAACGGCGCTTATTGCGCAAAGAGTATCTCGCAATCGTTTGGGGCTGGCCTGAATGGGAACACAAACTCATTGACGCTCCGTTAGATCGTCAGAGCAAACATCAACCCTCTGCGATCTGGCTCAAACAAGGGATTAACGCTGCCGGCGCACCAGCACAGACGGAATTTTTTGTGGAACAGCGATTCACTAAATCGACGCCGTCCGGTGATCGTTTCAGCGTCATTCGGGCGCTTCCGCGCACGGGACGCACTCATCAGATCCGGGTGCATCTCGCTTCAGTCGGCCACCCGGTTGTAGGCGACAAAATCTATGGCCCCGACGAACAGTCATATCTGCGCTTTATCGAAACCGGATGGACTCGTGAGCTCGAGCGGAAACTGCTATTGCCACGACAGGCTTTGCATTCGGCGAAACTGACCATTGAGAACGAGCGCCAATGGACCAGCGCGCTGCCTCCCGATCTTTCCGAGTTCTGTAGTCCCGACTCGTCGGAGTGACCGCCGATGGGTGTGATTGTTTCACAACCGATTTCGGAACTCACAGCGCCGCTACAGGAGAATTGCAATCCGATCAGGCGTTCCTATCGTAGCGCGCGAATGAAGTACGTTCATGCAAGCGCTGTGTTGTTTTTTGGCAGCGTTTGCTTCCGGCTCTTCGGCGGCACACCAGAAACCAATATTCAAGCCATAGCCGGCGACGAATTCAATCCGCACCGAATCGAATTCGCACTTGATACTGGATACTTATTCGGCGCAATTAATCCGCCCGCGGATTATCAAATCGGTGCGCTGTTTTTAACAGAAAGGATTCGTTGGGGAGTCATTCGAAGCGATAGCTGGTTGCGCGGCTATCATCAGTTCTATATCAGCGCGATTGCAGAGCCGATTTTCAAGGGAATCGAAAGTCACTACTTCGGATTCAACGTGGGATTTCGATACAACTTTGTTCAACCACACTGGCGATTCGTTCCGTACATCTCGGGCGGTGTGGGCGCCGGCGGGATCGATAGCCACCCCGAAGTGCCGGGTGGTCAGGGGCAGGATTTCACCTTCAACATTCTGTCTGCGGCCGGGGTTTCTTACATCGTGAATGATCACTGGAAAGTGGACGTTGGAGCGCTTTACCAGCATTTGTCGAACGGAGGGCAAACAGATCCTAATCCGAGCCTGAACCTGTTTGGTCCACAACTGGGCGTGAGCTATTCGTTTTGACAATGCGCGTCATCAGGATTCTTCGACTCCGCTTCGTTTCGCTCAGAATGACAATGAGATGAGCGCGCCTAACGAAAACGTCCTCGTTATCCGACGGGAACTCTTTGACCAGCTCGGCAATTTTCACGGCCTGAACTTCGAGCCGCAAAAATATCTCGATGCATTTCTCTCGCGCGGAAACAATTTCTTTCTCCCGCGTCCAAGAGCTGAGATCGATCCTGCCTACAAACAGATCATTCCGTACGCGCTAATTGCGTTTCAGAACAAAGTTGCGTATTACGTGCGCGGAAAAAAAGCGGGCGAACAGCGCCTAGTGGCGAAAGGGTCAATCGGGATCGGCGGTCATATGAATGAGACTGACGAATCTCTGTTTGCCATGGACGAGCAGGCGTATCGCGCGGGTGTGGAACGCGAAGTTAACGAGGAGATCAAAATCGACGCGCCATTCGAAGATCGAATCGTTGCCCTTCTAAACGACGACAGCACCGAGGTTGGGCGCGTGCATCTCGGCGTCGTTCACGTATTCAAACTGGTGGCACCCAAGGTGGAAAAACGCGAAGCCATGATTACTGGTCTGACGTTTCTTGCGAAGGACGAATTGTTCGCGCGCCGCGAGACCATGGAGTCGTGGTCTCAGATCTGTCTCGGTTCGCTCGAACGCCTACTACTGTAGCCGCTTCCCGCGGGGAAACGCGTAACTTTACGCTTCAGGGTGAAGGAGCCGCACTAGTTTCAGGTGCAGCTCCCGCTGGAGGTGGAGATTCCGGTCCAGTCGCAGCTGGAGGCGGCGGCGCAGCGGCAGGTGGAGGCGCAGGTGCAGTCGGCACTTGTTGCTTAATGAAGCTAATCTCATCAATCTGCCAACGGCCGACCGGATGGGAGACCGTGAGATCCATATCGGCGTATCTCGCTGGATAATATATCCGCGCATGAAAAGATCCGTGTGGTTCAAAGAACTGCGAATTGAATTCAATCTTGCCCTGAACGTCGACCGGGCGAACAGGCGCTCCGAGGTCCACAATTTCTCTCATGAACTCCTGTTGCGCAGTTGGCGCGGCGAAGTTCATACGCGCTTGCGGGCTAAGGCGCGACGCAAAAAAGCTCAGATCGTGCTGAATAGCAATTTTCTGGATCGCTTCGTTGGCAAAAGCCTTTCCTTCCCTGGCCGAATTGTCTTTCTGGGAATTAAGCCAGAACCAGGCGCCACCAAGCAACGCCAGCACGATGATCAGCAAAACCACAACCTGCCCGGATGATTTCCGTTTAGAACTTAGTTTGAATTTTTTCATCTTTGTTTAATAACCGAACCCCATGCTCTTGATTACTTCACCGTTACGAATGAGCACAGAATGTTTTTGTTTG
>DATARG010000199.1:0-12864 GCA_036264275.1 Candidatus Udaeobacter sp.
TTTTGAGTCATAGCATGATATGGAAGAAAGAGTTCGGTTCCCCCCCGATTAGTGATTAAGATGAACCCGCCCGGAAATTCTTAGACTGCACGGAGATTTCCTATTCTCCATAGGGGTGTCAAGACAATTTCGGTTCGTAACCGTCGATGTGCTCCAAGGCATCGCTTTAATTCTATCCATTAATTGCAGAAAAATGAGCAAATCGGTGATGAGCTCATGCGAGCTAAAACGCCGCTAATTTTTGTATCCCCGTGTGGTCAAAAACGGCAAAGCCGTGATTACTCTTGATGATGATGATAGCTATTCAACATGTTTGAAGACAGGAAACCGCCGTTTTATCCCATTGAACGACGGGAACAATGATCGGCAAAGAATAGACTGATTGCATGGAAATGGCGAGATCGGACGGGAGCTTGCCATCGTGGAGTGTTTTGATGCAAACTGCCTTTGTGCGCCGAGAAACAGATTGCAAAACGCCGTCTAACTCGGGAGACAAGCGCGCCGAAGTTATTCACTCAGAGGTCCGCGCCCTGCGAATAAATTTTCTATTGCGAACGCATTCTCTTGGAATTTTTCGTTGTGCCCTCGCTGTTCTTCTCGCCGGTTGCGCTGCGAATCAGCCTTATCATTTGGGGGAAGCACCGACCGAAACGGCAGTTACGCCCGCTGGGAGCGGTTCAGTGAAAGATATTTATCGGCTGGGTTTTATCGAGTTCGACGAACAAGGCGACTTCTGGGATCGAGACCAACTGCACAAAACGGTGCAGGCGATTCGTGATACTGGCCGGGGAATCTTGCTCGTTACCTACATCCACGGCTGGCAAAATAATTCCAACTCGACGGACGCTGCGGACATCAGTCAGTTTCGCAGCTTACTCGCGCTCCTTACCGCGGATCAAACCGTGCAAATGTCCGGCCTGCAGGTCTTCGGCGTTTATCTGGGGTGGCGCGGGCGTGTCGTGCACAAGGTCAATCCGGTGGTGGACGCGCTCACCTGGGTGGGAAAAGAAGCTAGTTTTTATTCGCGCAAGAATGCCGCCACGCGGATTTCCTCCAGCACACCGATTACCGAGGCGATCTTCACCCTAATCAAAACGGCCCGCCGCGATACGCCGGGGAATTCGCGTTGCGTCGTGATCGGTCATTCGTTCGGTGCGCTGGTTTTGGAAAAGGCACTCGCGCAGGCGTTGGTCGGGACGCTTTTGTACGAGGAGCCGTTCGCGCCTGGGGTCGAAAAATCGCGCGCGGATCGAGTCTTCAAGCCGGCTGATCTCATCCTGCTCGTGAATTCCGCGGCAGAATCGATTTATTCGAAGGAGATGATTGATATGTATCGCGATACGACACCGCTGCGCGGCGCGCCGCACGTCGTCATGATTAGTTCAGATGCGGACATGGCAACCGGGTTGGCGTTTCCTATCGGAACGAAGCTTTCCAATACTCCCAAGCTGCTCTCGGGAAGTTTCCGGAAGTACCACGAGGATGGACACGAGACCTCTCAATTTAACTATTTCACTCAAACGCCCGGCCACAACGATTCGGTCCAAAGCCATCGACTGATTTTGTTAAGGAAGGGGAAATCAGATTTGGGACTAGATCCGTTCGATTTAAACTTGAAAAACCCGGGTGGCTCTTATGAAAACGTAACTCTTTATACCGGCACGCGTTACGATTGGACGCAGTGGCGGATCGAACGGCAGGGACCGAATCAAACAAACTACTGGGTGCTGCGTGTTCCGAAGCAGATCATTCCAGGACACGGCCCGATCTTTGAAGGTGAATCGCGCGATTTGATGGCAGCCTTGTTTCGGCTCGCGACAAAGCCGGAAGCAGCTGAACACCCGGTAACTATTAAGGTGCGGGGCAGTGCCGAAGGTCCGGTCAAAAAAACCGAGCAACGTTTGCAGCGAGTCGAGAGCGGAGAGAGGGTTGTCACACCGGTGCAACCAAGCGCAAGCGATAGACATCCGCCACAGCACTAAACGCCTAGTAGTTTCGTCACTTTGTGGCGCGTGTAAGGCTGGACACTACATAAAAATTAGGCAAGGCCTAACTAGACTGGCGCGTACGATTTTTCGTAAAAGCTTTCTTTGAAATCGCCCGCGTGCCTGTTCGTGTCGAACGCTGCATCTAGAAACCGAGACTTTTAAATTCTTCCTTCAAGCTCGGCAAAGGTGACACCTTTCGCACGGATGGGCGCGGGCGCCTTATCATAGCTGCCCAGTTAGATATCTTGAGTGCCGCTCGCAAATAGCGGGAACGCCGGTCTGGCCAGCGGAGACTGCCGGCATCGCCGCGGGGCGCATCATGCGTGACCGGCGATTACACGGCGATACAGCGCCTCGTACTGAGGCACGATGCGATCCACTGAGAACCTTTCGAGCGCGCGATTGCGACTGCGTTCACCTAGTTCTCGCGCCAGATTGGGAGACTCAATCAGCCTATCTAACGCCGCAGCAGTCGCGCTTGCATCCCCGAATGGATAGAGAGGATACGACTCGCCTACGACTTCGGGAATGCCACCAACGCGAAACGCGACTACTGGTTTTCCATAAAACATCGTCTCAAGAATGCTTAGGCCGAAGCTTTCGTATTCGGATGTGCAAAGTCCCGCATCCGCAGCCTGCACGTACTCGTCTACCACGACTGTGTTTTGGCGAACAATGACCGTATCGCGAAGTCGCAATTCATCGAGCAGCGGTTCGTAAGGATCAAAAGGACCGCCTGCCATAATTAACAACCGAACGCGTTCCCGATTCTTCGACATGGCGATCGTGTGCAGCAGTAGGTCGATGCGCTTCACGGGCCGCAGACTCGACATGTGCAACACCAGAAATTCGTCAGTAACTCCGAGATCGCGTCGAACTTCCTCGCGGCTTCGCCTCGGTTTATTCGGAGTGAAGAAATTTGGAATGACTTCAATCGGTCGTTTCAGGCTGAAACTCTCCTGCGTTTGGTTCCGAAGACTTTCGGAAACTGCCGTCACTGCATCAGAGTGCACCAGAGCGTGCTCGATCGCGGTGCGGTAATCCGGATCCTGACCGAGCAGAATAGTGTCGGTTCCATGCAACGTCGTTACGATGCGCGGAGCTGACGGGCCTAACATTTGCGAAGCCAAACACGCGGCGAGTGCGTGCGGCACCGCGTAATGAACATGGAAAAGATCGAGCTTCTGGGAACGCGCGACCTCCGTCATCTTCACCGCGAGCGGCAGAGTGTAATCGGGCGAGGGGAACAAAGGGTTATGCGCAACGTCGACTCGATGGAAATGAAGATTGACCTGTGGCAGATCCAGCCTAACCGGTTGAGCGTAACTGAAGAAATAAACTTCGTGGCCGCGGCGTGCCAGCTCCGATCCGAGCGCCGTTGCAAGGATCCCACTGCCGCCAATCAACGGAAAACACGCGATCCCAATTTTGAGCGGCCCCAGTCTCATCATATTCCAGTATAGGCTTTGCCCGACTCGGAAATCTCTTCGCGTCTGATGAATTTGACGTCGGGAGCATCCGCCTTGTTGACGTAATCCTGCTCGCTCGCGCCAGCGACGTAATGAGTGCACCGGATCACTGATTGCATCCAAACGAAACGCGTATCTCGAGTCGGGCTGATTTGTTCCGGACCGAAGTCGCCTCCGGGGATTTCCAGAAAACGGTCGCCGCCTTTGTGCAGCAGCAATTTTCCGTTGCGATAACGCGCACGGACGGTTTCTCCTTCATACGGTTGATCCACGAAATAGTCCGAAACCGCCACAGCTCGTGCTCTGAATTGAGGTGAACTGGATCGCTCCACCCGGACACCGCCCAGCAAACCCATTCGGGTGTACATCTCGAGACAGAAATCCGCGACGTTGGACGATGCGGTTTCCTTGAAGTGTTCGACCAGCGTCTGCGGCACGTAATTTGGAAGTTGGCGCGCAGTCTTCTCATGCCACTCCGGAACGACGCGTTTCGCGTAGAGAGGGGAAAATTGCTTTTGGATTCGATTTTCGAACTGAAAATTCAGGACTACTTCCTGGTTGCTATGGTGGTCCCACATAATGGTACTTGTTTCGCGCGGGTCGTGGTCGCTGTCGTGACAGAAAAAGACGATTTCTCCGCCGATCTCTTTTTGCAGCTGTCGAGCAGTCGCAATCTTAGCGAACAGAAATCGCTTGGGAAAAAATCCGCATGGTTGCTGGCCGAAGCAAATAATCGGGTGATCCATGGCTCAGAACGAGCTTCATACGCCGGCGGAGGCTTCCGCGCTGCGAAACAGAGTTTGCTGCAGGATCGGTGCGAGAATTAGTACAGTTGCGCATCCAATAAAATTATACCAGAGGTAACCGATGTTCGTTGTCATAAACAGGATGAACACGAGCATTTGTGCAAAGAGCGCCGCAAAAAACACCGCTGATCCTGTGACGCGGCGAATGAAGAAAGCTGTTAGGAAAAGACCGAGGATGCTGCCATAAAAGACCGAGCCCAGAATGTTGCCGGCTTCGAGGAGGTTCTCGACCAAACTCGCAAATGAAGCGACACCAATGGCGATCAAGCCCCATACCGCCGTCAGCGCCTGGGCCGCGATTACGTAATGATGATCGCTTGCGTTCGGCCGAATCAACGGCCGATAGAAATCAATCGCGGTAGTGGACCCGAGAGCGTTTAGAGTTGCTGCCATTGCAGACATCGTCGCGCACAAAATCACTGCGATGAGTAGTCCGACAATTCCGTGCGGCATCTGTTGAAGAATAAAAGTGATGAATACGTAATCCGATTCCTTGCTTTTCGGATCCACGCCCGCTTGGACGAGAACCGCCCTGGTTTGATCGCGTAATGCGCGCGCCTCCGCGTCGAGTTTGCGTACTTGGTTCATCGCCGCGTCGCGCTTGCCTGATGATGCATTCGAAAGAACGCGAATCGCTGCACGTTTTTGCGCGAACACCTCATCGAATTGCGTTTGTAACGCAGTTAATTGTGGCGCAAAGCTGCTTTCCATCGCGCGCCGTAACGCAGGTTGATTGAAGTAAACCGGCGGTTTCTCGAATTGGTAGAACATGAAAACAATCGCGCCGAGCAGTAGGATGAAGAACTGCATCGGCACCTTAAACCCGGCGTTAAAGAGCAAGCCGAGTCGACTCTCTTTGAGTGAGCCTCCCGCGATATATCGTTGCACCTGCGATTGGTCCGCTCCGAAGTAAGACAATGCGAGGAAAAAGCCGCCGATCAGTCCCGACCAGAATGTGTATCGCTTGTGCGGGTCGACCGAGAAATTGACGGCCTCCAGTTTCCCCATCTTGCCCGCGACCGACAGCGTGTTTTCAAAGGAGAGCTCGGGCGACAACCGGTAAACCGCTACGGCAAATGCAATCGCCATGCCGACCAGGATCACGATCATCTGGTAGCGTTGCGTAATGCTGACAATCTTCGTCCCGCCGATGACCGTGTAGATAATCACCACACCGCCCGCGAGCCAGATGGTCAGGTTCAGCCGCCAGCCGAGTACCGCGGAGAGAATAATAGCCGGCGCGTAGATCGTAATTCCAGCAGCGATTCCTCGTTGGATAAGAAACAAGAACGCGCCGAGCAACTGCGTCTTTAGATCGAATCGTTCGCCAAGGTACTGATAGGCTGTGTAAACTTTCAGCCGCTGATAAATCGGAACGAACACTGCGCACACGACGATCAGCGCGATCGGTTGCCCAAAATAATTCTGGATAAAACCGATGCCGCTTTCATATGCCTGGCCGGGCATGGAAAGGAACGTGATCGGTCCAGCCTGCGTCGCGAGCACAGACAGACCGATGGTGGCCCAGCGAATACTTGCATCGCCCTTGAGATATTGGCCTAACGAGGTGCTGCCGCGTGTTCGCCAGAGCCCGTAGAGTGGAATCGCCAGAATAGCGGCGATGAGAACAAGGTAATCCAGCCGGTTCACGAGAACCGGACGGTGAACAGGTAGAGAAGCACTACCTCCACCGCAAAAAGTGAAAGCGTCAGGCCATACGCTTTGCGCCAGGAACGCGCATCCGGGTTAGCATTGCGTGCGCTCATTTTCCCAGCGACAACATGTTTGCGAACAAGCGATAAGCTCCTGGAACTCCGGCAGGCAACTGCCGAAACCAGGAATAACTGGTGTAGATAAAGAAACCTTTGCCTGACTTCACAACCAGCAGGCCGCCGTCGAGTGGTTTTTCCTTTGGATCGTTGCACGACAGGATCGGTGTGTAGGCAGCATCCCATTTGTTAGGAAAATAGAGTCCGCGTTCCTGAACCCATGCGTCGAAATCTTTCGGCGTGATTTTGTTTGGAATGTTCATGAGCGGGTTATTCGGAGCGAGAACACGCACCGGTGCATTTTCGTCGGTGACGCGGTCCCGTGAAATCTCCAATGGATACGGCCCGAATTGGTTGGTCTTAAGATCCGCGGTTGTGTTGTATTGCACGACAACAAGTCCGCCATTTTTTACATAATCGAATAATTCCGGCAACCAGTTGGAAATTCGATCCTGGGTGTTGTACGCGCGAATTCCCAGCACGACGGCAGAGAACTGCGCCAGGTTCTTCGCCGTGATTTCCGGTTCGCTCAACATCTTTACCGAATACCCGATTTGTTTCAGGCTTCCCGGAACGTCATCGCCCGCGCCGGGGATATAACCGATGCGGTCGCCTTTCTTGCGGATGTCGGCGCGAACTAGCTTGGCTTCCGCTGGTGGCATCAGTGTTTGTACGCCAATATGCGGATAGGAAATGCGCACGCGGCCGAGCGAATAGTCGCGGGCATCGATCGAAACGATTGCCCGTAAGGTACCTTCGCCATATTGATTCGGTGGTTTAACGCTAAATGTACCTACCATCTCGGCATTGGCGGCCTGCAATTCTACCGGGATAGACGCCGGAGAAACTTCCCATCCCTGCGGTGCAATCAGTTTAAGGTCTCCTTTCACAGCGCTCGTGGCCGCGGTGATGCGCACTGAAACCGGCTTGGGCTGGTTCGTGGGGAATACGAAGACGTTGTCCAGAACGTTCACGAACACAGGCGGCGCAATTACTAATGGCCGTGGCTGTTCACCCGCAACCGCATCAGCTGAGCGATATTTCGTGTCCACGATGTATCGCAGTTCCTGTCCGTTTACTTGCAGAACTATTTCAACCGGAAGAGTAGGGGGATTCTCAGGCAGACCAATAAGCTTTTGATCCTCTACAGCGAACGTTCCGAGCGACGCGGGTTTGCGAAGCCAGTACGGTTGCGAATACGGAGCATCGTCTGGAATTTTGGACGACAGATCTTTCGTAACGAGTTCGTTCGATGGAAGCGACGCATCGATCTTGTTTGACTCGCCAGAGTGGGGAAATCGTACTTCTTGCAGCGTAACTGGAACATTCGAGCGATTGATTGCCTCGAGTTTTATCGCTGGAGTTTGACCAGGTGTGAACGTTTCAGTCGCTGTCGAAGCTTCAACATGCAAGCCGAGACATGCGGCGATGATCTTATCCAACTCTGCTTTTTTTTCTGCGATCCAGGAGTCATCCTGAATTGCACTCATCCCCTGGCGCAATTTGAGCAAGTCAGGCACAGACGCAGCGGGATCGGCGGGATTGAACTTCGAAGTGATCTCACGAATTGCTGTAACAACGGATTCGGAATTCGGAACGCGCGACCAGCTCGTGTCGACGCCTTCGAAAAGTGAGCTCGTCATCGCCTGACCTTTCAACGGTTTGAAATATTCTTTCCGCGCGCCGCGTCGCGGCAGGCCACCTACTCCCTGGCTCTTGTGCATGCTTATACTGGCCGCCGCGATTTCCGTGTACGATTTGCCGAGCAGCGGGTTGTAACCGCCGGCTTCTAAAACGGTCAGACCCGTCGGATCGAATGGAAGATTCCGGTTCGTAAAGAAAAACGGAGAGGTGTTCCAAACCAGCCGTGTCGCTTGCCACGGCTTCACGAAAGCTAATTGCTCTGGAAAACGTTTCGGGTCGGCTGCTGCCGCAAAGGCTTCCGTCGCCAGAATCGCCGACGCCGTGTGATGGCCGTGCGTTTTATCATCGTCGGGACTGAAGCGCGTCGCTATTACATCCGGTCGGAAATTCCGGATGACCCACACGACGTCAGCAAGAATTTTGTCGTGATCCCAAATGTGCAGCGTTTCGTCAGCTGTCTTTGAAAACCCAAAATCGAGCGCTCGTGTGAAGAATTGCCTGGCGTGGTCGATGCGTCGCGCACCGAGCAATTCCTGTGTGCGAATAACGCCGAGCCGCTCGCCCAGTTCGGATCCCAATATATTCTGACCTCCGTCACCGCGCGTAACCGAAAGATAAGCGGCGTCGTAAAGCGAACCGTTCGACCAGAAGGCCATTAGATTCGTGTTTTCGTCGTCTGGGTGCGCAGCGATGTAAAGCACACGACCAAGCACGTTGAGCTTTTCCAAGGCGAGCTGAATCTCGCCTGCGTTCATTTGGTCTGGAGACAACAATGGCGGCGCATCGGCGGACTTGACCGTGCAGGCCACTGCGAGCATCGCAACCACGACGACTCCTCGCCAACAGCGCTTTCTGTAGCGGCGGTCTATGACCGCGGACTGCGCGATGCTATCACGCGCTACGCGCAACGGCGTACTTTCCGGTGAGCGTCCCATCGAGGCTATCGTCCCAAGTCCGAGATAGCCCGCGTTACTTGTTGATGTCCTGCTTTGCCTGGAGCCGATCGACCAGCCCCTGGATAGCCTGCTTTTGTCCCTCACTGGGAGCGGCAGCTTGCGCCTGTTTCGCGTCGCTCAGCGCGCCGGCAAAATCACCAGCTGAGGATTTGATACGGGCCTGAGCTAAATATCCGTACACTCCGGTCGGAAACCGTTTGGCGACCTCTTTGAAGATCTCCAACGCTTCAGCACCCTTCTTCTGATTCTGCAACTGTCGGCCATACGTATACAGTTGCGGCGCATCGGCCTTCTCGAGTGCCTTGTTCCAAGCGGTCTTTGCCTCGTCCTGCTTGTTCAGCGCCTTGAGGATATCTGCTTTGGTACTGAGATTCTCGAACCGTTCCTCGTTCTGAATTGAGAGATTGGCCCAACGCAGTGCTTCATCCAGATTGATTTTTTTGGTCAAACAAAATTGCGCCGCCTGGTCCGGAGCCTGCCAGGCAAACTGGCCTGCGCCTTTCATTTGGCCTCGAATATTCTGCAACGTTTGCTCCGCATCGTTCACCGAGACAGTAAAAGGGATACCCAGTTTTTCCCACTTCAGCGTCACCGCTGTCGAAGTGGGTTTCAAATCTTCGAACTCGAATTCGAGCGCCTCTTCTGATTGAGGGAGCGGTTTCGGTTTCACATCGACGCGCAAGGCATCGTCCTTTTGGTCGTAGCTGTAGCTTCCCCAGCCGGTGTTTGTTTTCGAAAAGATAACCGTGCACGAATCCTGGTTGGGAATCATATGCAGCCCGTACGTTCCTTTATCCAAGGGCTTGCCCTCCACTGAGACCGGATCGCTGAATTCAATCGTCGTGTTTTCGTTAGCGCCTGCGCGCCAGACTTTGCCGTAAGGCACAAGGCCTCCCCAAATTTTTCGCCCGTTCACCAATGGGCGATGGTAATTGACGGTGATATCCGTCAACGCAATGCGCTGTTTGACCCCGGCAGCCTGACTGACATCAGGCGTCTTCAAATCGCTCTGCGCGAAAGCGATTTGGCCGATCCCGACGATGGCGAAACAAAGAGCGAATGGCTTAAGCGTGATTGTATTCATATTGTGGCGGTTACACTTCCCAGATTTTCGATACTGCGCTACCAATAATTAAGACACGTTCGAAACCAGCAACTGAACGCTGCTAGGAACCGCGTCCCTGTCGCGGTCGAGAAAATGCGGGAACTGCTGCGCCAGGGTCGCGTTACGGCATCAATTGTAGGGCAACCGCATCTGTTGCCGGCAAGCGAAGCGCTTGCCCTACAACAATCGTGCCCTCGCGCAATGATTCGACATCAGAAAGAGGGAACCTGCGACCCTAATCGACCTCGTACGTCGTAATCTCCAACTGGTGGCCGTCGGGATCGCGGAAATAAATTGAGTGCGCGATCTCGTGATCCTGAAATTCGAAATTTATCCTTCGCTTTTCCAGTTCCCGCTGCGCAGCACGAAAATTTTTGCGGTCTGCCCGAAACGCAAGATGAAGCATTTTGATTTCACAGTGCGCGGACGTTTTCGGCTCCTGGTTCGACGGGAACAAGGCGATCCCAGTATTTCCTTTTCCGATAAAAGTCGGAATGCCGTTCCACATGCCATCATGAAGTCGCTCGAACCCGAGAACGTCGATGTACCATTTGGCCGATCCTTCGATGTCGCGCACGCCCATCGCTACGTGATCAATGCCTTCTAGTTGCATAAGATGTTGGACAGAATGTACAGAATCGCTGAGCTCAATAAAGGTGGAACGCGTTGTCCTCAACGCGTTGGCAACCGCGCTACCGCCAATGGCCTGGAAATTCTATAGCTAACGCCAGCAGTAACTGCTCAATAAGTAAATTAGGACTCGGCTAGTTTGGCATCGCCTTTCGCCACGGCGAATCTGCGATCGGAGGAGTCGATCCACCTTGGAAATGCGTGGTGCGCGATCAATGCCAGTCTAATCGATCATCCAGTTTTCTGCTTCGCAATGCTTGAAGAAATGCCGTGTAGTCTTTGAACGGACCTCCCATGGCACTCCAGACTATTTTCGGTTTTGCGTCATCCTTTGCCAGTCTGGTGACTAAAATGTGGAACGTGTGGGCGATTCCGCCGCGCTCGTAATGCACAACGTAGTAATCGCCGCCGTTCGCTGCCCAAATGAGCCGTTTGCTCGGTAGACTCGGATCAATGACGACATCAGTCGCGTTCCACTTTCCGCCCGGTTCTGCGAGATTGTTTTTGTCACCAGCACAAATCGCGACAATCGCCGGTGGCAAATCACTGGTGGAATGAACTTCACGGAACCGCGAAGAATACTCTAACGTTTTGCGATCCGCCGCCGGAAGTCCGCTACCGGAAGGATTCCCCCTGGCGAACTTCGTTACGTCCGCGTAGGACAAACTCTGAATTTCAAAAACACAGAGCAGATAAAAAGCGATACGCCTCATGTTTGTTCACAACGATGAATTAAATCTCCGGGTGATAATGGTGATCGAGTATTGCATGAAATCAGGCAGCAAAGTGCGCTAACTATAATTCCGCGCGTCACCGCCTAACGAGAGTTCGGTCTGAAAAATCTGCAATTAATTGCAGATGAAATCCGTACAATCACTGGCGCCATGCGGCAGCGTGGGCGCGGACTGGTGAGCCGAAACCTTTGAGAGTCACTTCGCCGACGTCCTCGAATGAAAGTCCTTTCCCGATGCACAGCTCGGCAATCGCGTTCGAGACGAGAATTTGTTCGGGCTGCGCGTAATTACATAGGCGAGCAGCCAGTTGAACTGTCGATCCAAACAAATCATTATTTTGTTCGACGGGTTCGCCGGCTGCGGCACCGACTCGAACCTTGGGCGCGTGATCTGAATTTTTTTGCGCGTGCTTTTGTAATTCGCGCTGGATCTGAATCGCGCATCGCACCGCGCCCGCTGGTGAGATGAACGAAGCCATGATGCCGTCGCCAGTATGCTTCACCTCGCGTCCACCTGATGCGGATAACGCATCTCGGACAATCGTGTCGTGCACGCCAAGGATTGCAAGGGCTGCTTCATCTCCAAGCGATTGAGTCAGCGTCGTCGAATTCACAACATCGGTGAATAGGACCGCTCGGATACCGGGATCGCGCGCATCCGTTCCGCCGCCGGGAAAAATGGCCGCTCCTGCTGCATTTGTTTCGGAGCCGCCTAAAAATCCTTCTGCGAGCTCAGGCTGCACCTCTATAATCTTATCGGGCATCAAGCCGTGGGCTTCACGGTGCACTTGCTCTGCCGCCTCCGCATTTGGCGCGTGACAAAGGCAAAAAACCTTACCGGCCTTCTCGTTGACCCAGTATTTGGTGTACTCGACGCCATATTTTTTCTGCGCTTCCATGTCTTTCGCGTGCGCCTTTGCGACATCTTCCGCGTTTGCTCCGTCCGGAAGATTGTGAATGTCCATGTATAACGGCATAAGGACAGACCTTAGCGTGACGTTACGCGGTTCGAAACCGCGATGTTTGCTGGCTGATTTAGCGTCTGATAAACGACGCAATAACGTTCGGTCAACCGAATGAGGGTTGCGCGTTGCTCTTCGCTGGCATCAGTGTTCAGATCGAAATGCAACCGAATCTGCTTGAAACCAACGGGCACTTCTTTGGAAACACCGAGTGTGCCCCGGAAATCGAGATCGCCTTCAGCGCGAATTGTTGCGTCACGCAGCGGAACGCCAAGTGCCGTGGCGACCGCGCTCAGCGTTACCCCTGCGCAGCCGACCAGCGCTTCGAGCAACATGTCGGCAGAACACGCGCTTTGCCCATCGCCGCCTGTCGCGGGATGCAGCCCGGCTTCGACGCGCGCTTTTCCTGTCTCGATTTTGCACGTCATGTTTTGGCCGAGTCGTCCCTCGGCCGTCAGCGTGACCAGGGCAGTCTCAGGACGCTCGCGATACTGTGTTTTCAGCGGCGCTTGCAATGATCTTAATTCATCAACTGTCATTGCTAGTCGCTTTCCGTTGTAGGGGCGTTTGTGTCAAACACCTGTCCCTTTGGATTCGGCGCTCGCCGCGGCGAGCGCCGCTACAATTCAGCTCGGTTTAATGTTTTGATTCACGCGGAAGAAATTATCGGGATCGTATTTCTCTTTAATCTTGGCTAGCCGGTCGTAGTTGCCGCCGTAGGTTTTTTTCACCCGCTCCTCACCTTCGTCGCCCATCAGGAAGTTTACGTATGCTCCTCCGGCAGAAAACGGATGCACCGAAT
>DATARG010000203.1:0-2721 GCA_036264275.1 Candidatus Udaeobacter sp.
CGTGGCCATGGGTGTCGCGCTCCATCCCGAACTCTGCACCTCTTCGAGCGACCACTACGTCCAGGTCGAGGTTGGCAGCGAGCTCACGCGCGGAATGACCGTGGTCGATCGCCTTGACGTTACTACTGACCCAAGGAATAAGAGTGTTTGGAGTGATGTCCTTGAACGAGAACGTAAAATCGAAGTATGTTGGGGACTGGATGTAGCCAAATGGAAAAAACTCTTATTCTCCTCGCTAGCGTGATGCGTGCGTCCTCTCAATACACTTCTTTCTAAACCTCTATGAACTCTCAACCTTCCATGTCTGACGAAAGCTGCGATTTCTGCAAGATTGTGCGCAGCGACGACGGTTTTCGCGTTTTTGAAGATGAGCAGACGATTGCCTTTCTGGATCATCGACCCTTGTTTCCCGGGCATTGCCTGCTAATCCCCAAGAGCCATTTGGAAACGATTAACGATTTGCCCGATTCTCTCCTCGCGCCATTGTTTGCTAATGTGCGCTTGCTTTCAGCGGCCGTCGAGCGCGGTATGCACGCGGAAGGCACGTTTATCGCCGCCAACAATCGCGTCAGTCAAAGCGTTCCTCACTTCCATGTTCACATCGTTCCGCGAACGAAAGGCGATGGCCTGAAGGGGTTTTTCTGGCCTCGTCGCAAGTACAACAGCGCTGGAGAGATGGGTTCAGTATTGAGTGCGCTGCGTACGGCGGTTACGCAAGTTCAAGCCGATCGACGCGGCTAACCTTGCCTTCAACCCGCGCTTTCTTGGCCGCTGGCGCGCGCTTGCGATTTTTGGTGTAATTCTGTGGGCGTTGATGAGCTCAGAGCACGCGCCGCAAAGGACCTAGCCAAATGGCGGAGCGCGTTCTCGTTACCGGTGGTGCCGGCTACATCGGCAGCGTTGTTACTTCGCAACTGCTAGCAAAGGGCTACGACGTAGTCGTCTACGATAATCTCTCGCATGGCAATAAGGACGCGGTCCCGTCCGGCGCAAAGCTTATCGTTGCGGACACCGCGGACCGATCCGCGCTTGATCGAGTCTTTCAGGAGTATCGAATCGATGCAGTAATGCACTTCGCCGCTTTCATTGAAGCCGGCGAGTCCATGCAGGTTCCCGAGAAGTATTTTCGTAACAACACGGTCAACTCCCTCACATTGTTGGAAGCCATGCGTGCGCACAGCGTGCAGCGCTTAGTGTTTTCCTCGACAGCGGCGCTTTACGGAACACCAGATCGTACCCCCATTGAAGAGACTGATCCGCTGCGCCCCACGAATGCCTACGGCGAATCAAAATTGCTAGTCGAGCAGATGCTCGCATGGTTCAACCGGATCCATGGATTGCGGTATTCCTGCCTTCGCTATTTCAACGCCGCAGGAGCCGCCGGCGATTTGGGTGAAGACCACGTGCCGGAGTCGCATTTGATTCCGCTAACATTGGAGGTCGCTCTGGGGAAGCGCGAATACATATCAATTTTCGGAACCGACTATCCGACTCCGGATGGCACTTGCGTCCGCGATTATGTTCATGTCAGCGATCTCGCCAGCGCTCACATCTTGGTCCTCGATGCTTTGCGTCTGCGTGACAAGCTTATCTACAATCTGGGTACCGGGCGCGGTTTTAGCGTTCGCGAAGTCGTCGAAACGGTTCGCCGTGTGACTGGGCATCCAGTTCCCGCGCGCGAGGTGGCCCGGAGGCCTGGGGATCCAGCGGTGTTGGTTGCGGGCTCAGAAAACATCAAACGTGACCTGCACTGGCAGCCGCAATTCCCAGAACTCGAAGCCATTGTCCGCAGCGCCTGGGAATGGCGTCGAAAGCGCCCGGATGGCTATACTTCAAAGGCTGATCGGCAAACGAATTAGAACTCGTGGGGAACGAAAGGAAGTACTCATGACGCATCGCATTCCACGACGCGAATTTCTTGGCGCGATATCCGCATTTGCTGCAGCTTCAGCGTTCCCAGCCAGCAAGCTTCTCGCGCGAGACTTGCTTTATCCGCCCATGGACCTGTCGCATTTCGACACACCGCTCACGCCCGCGCCGTCCGAGATTCATTTCGGTTATGCGTCGATTACCTGGGGCGGTAAGGATCGCCAGGCCATTGAAGACATTGCGGCCGTCGGTTTTCGCGGCATACAGTTGCGTTCCAACGCCATCGCGGACTTTGGCAGTCCCGCCGCTTTGCGCGATTTCCTCACCCAACATGAGTTGAAGTTCGTGGCGCTTTCCAGCGGTGACCTGCTCAGTGATTCTGCTTCCGTGAAAAAAAGCATTGCGGAGCACACCGCCCATGCCAAATTCTTGCGGGATGCCGGCGGTTTGTACCTCCAAGTCCTTGATAATCGCCCGAAAGGCCGCATGGCGATTTCTGACGACTACAAACAGCTGGGCAAAGCCCTGACAGAACTTGGTAAACGCACCGCCGATCTTGGAATTCCTCTCGGATATCACAATCACATGGGTTCATTAAGCGAGCGTCCTGAAGAACTCGATCAAATCATGAGCGCCTCTGATCCACGTTACGTAAAACTCGAATTGGACATCGCGCATTATTTCCAGGGTGGCGGAGACCCCGTGAAAGCTATCGAGAAATACAGCGATCGGCTACTCTTTTTGCACATCAAAGATGTCGAGCGCGTATCAAAGAGTGTCTATCGCTTCGTCGAACTCGGGCACGGCTTGGTGGACGTTCCCGCTGTCTTTGAATCTTTGAACAAAATGGGC
>DATARG010000210.1:0-19158 GCA_036264275.1 Candidatus Udaeobacter sp.
CACAATGAGAAGGCTCGGAGTGGTCTTCACGCCGTTGTAAACAGCCTGGCCCTTCACCTCGTACCCAAAAGTTTTGAGACAGATTTCGTGTGCGTTGCCTTCCATCAACTTCGCGTAATGCAGCGCCTCGCGATAGGTGACGTTGCGTCGGTTCTGGTATTTTTTCTTGATCTCACCGCCGACGTTTACGTTCGCGGGATATTTGGCGAACTGAAAAATGTTCGAACCGAGAAAACTAATACCGCTTTCGATGGAGGCCTGCAGCGCTCCAATAGCGGTCATCACCGATATCACTGAGAAAACGCCGATCGTAATTCCGATCATTGTCAGTGCTGCGCGGAGTTTATTCGCGCCTAACGACGCCAGCGCCATCTTAATGATTTCGCTAAATAACATTTGAAAATGTGTCTACCGCAGCGCCGATGACCGCATCCGTAAGCGCATTTAAGTTCGTCATATTTCTGCGTCCGCCACGCGCCCTGCGGTTAATCATCTACTCGTAGCGAAGCGCCGCGACGGGATCCAGGCGGGAGGCTGACCAAGCAGGGGCAAAACCGGAGAACAAACCCGTCAGAATCGACACGGCCATGCTTACAAGAACGAGGCTCAGCGAAAACCGGATCGGGAAAGAGGGAAACGCCTGTCCAATGCCATTGCACATTAGGTACGCAACTCCCAGTCCGATAAATCCGCCGAGCAGACACAGCGAAGTGGATTCGATCAGGAATTGAAGGAGAATCGTGCGGCGCCGCGCGCCAAGAGCTTTGCGCGTTCCGATTTCGCGCGTGCGCTCTTTAACGCTCACAAATGTGATATTCATTATCCCGATTGCGCCGACAAAAAGCGAGAGACCCGTAATAAAAAGCCCCGCGATGGCGATGGAGTTCTTGATTGGATCGAGCGTGCTTTTCAGCGCTTGTTGTTCGTTGATGCTGAAGTCGTCCTTTTTCTCCGGCGCCAATCCGCGTACGCGCCGCATGACTCCGGTCAG
The DNA here is from genome assembly GCA_036264275.1 of Candidatus Udaeobacter sp. GTDB lineage: Bacteria > Verrucomicrobiota > Verrucomicrobiia > Chthoniobacterales > UBA10450 > Udaeobacter. Next base: position 992 of record DATARG010000210.1, read on the forward strand.
CTCGTCTTTCGCTTCGGCGAGCTTCGTTTTGTCCTTCACTTTTACCAGAATATCGGAATCGCTCTTGGCGCTGAAATATTTTTGGAACGCCGGCAAGGGCATCACGACAATCGAATCCAGACTGAATAATCCCAAAAACGTGCCTTGCCGTGAGATGACCCCGACTACTCTAAATGGTTGCCCATTGATTAGCACCGATTTCTCAATTGGGCTCTCGGAGGGAAACAGCGCGTCGGCCACATCATAACCGATTACGCACACGTTGGCGCCGCCTCTGGATTCGACATCGTTGAAAAATCGACCCTCCTTAAAATCGAAAGTGGAAGTGATGAGGTAATCCGAGACGGTTCCTCTGATCAGAACATTACTGACCTCGCTTTGGCCATTTTTCACGCTGCGCAGCAAACTCGAAGTTGGCACCGCAATAACAAGATTCGAATTCGGCGTCGCGCCGATGATGCGATTGATTGGTTCGGCGTACTCCGTCTTGATCTTTTTGCGGTCGCGGAAGTTCCACCAGTCATCGACACGCTTCCACGGCCATTGCGAAACATACAGCACATCGTCGCCGAAAATGGCCATGCTCTTGTCGAATCCAACCTGGATCCCTGAGATCGCAGTGCCCATGAGCGTTACGGCAACAATCCCGATGATGACGCCGAGCGCTGTAAGCGTTGAGCGCGTTTTGTTCGAACGCATCTGCGCCACGGCGATTTTCCAGCTTTCGGTCAGCTCGTATAGAAAGCGCTTCATTTGTAGACCACAGCGTCAGCCGTCAGGGGGTCTTCCACCGGCAAGTTGTCGATGCCACTCAAACCGCCGTCATCACTTTCAATTAGTCCATCCCGTAAGCGGACCGTGCGCCGCGCATGATTGGCGATATCCGCTTCGTGTGTAACGAGAATAATTGTATGCCCTCGTTGATACAGATTTTCGAAAAGCGCCATGATTTCATCGCCGGTTTTGGAATCGAGATTGCCGGTTGGTTCATCGGCGAGGATGATGGATGGATCGTTTACTAGGGCCCGGGCGATCGCGACGCGCTGACGTTGACCGCCGGAAAGCTCGTTAGGCTTATGGTACAAGCGATCACCGAGCCCCACCTCGCGCAACACGTGCGCAGCGCGTTCTCGCCGTGTTTCCGAGTCGAGCCCGGCATACACAAGCGGAAGCTCAACATTCCGTAGGCTGTCGGCACGCGGAAGAAGATTAAAGGTTTGAAAAACAAATCCGATCTCGCGATTCCGAATCGCTGCCAATTCATCGTCGCTCATGGCTGAAACGTCCCCACCGTTGAATTCGTAACGCCCGGAGCTGGGCGTATCGAGACAGCCAAGCATGTTCATAAGTGTCGATTTGCCGCTGCCACTTGGACCCATGATGGCGAGGTACTCGTTGCTGCGGATTTGCAACGACACGCCGCGCAGCGCATGAACTGTCTCTTCTCCCATCACGTAGTCCTTCGTGATGTTTTCGATGTCGATGATTATCGGATCAGATGATCGAGTGTCACTCGTCACTTTGCCGCTTCCTTGTCGTAGGCGACATTGGCGCCTTCCTTTAGTTTCCGGCTGATTGTGCTGTAGCTGCCGGAAATGACTTCGTCACCGGGTTTGATGCCGCTTTTGATTTCCATGTAGGAATCGTCGGCAATGCCTGTCGTCACCTTCAGCATGTGCGCTTTATTGCCGTTCTTGACAAACACAACCTTGAGCAGCTTTTCGCGCTCTTCTTTCTGGGCCTGTTTCTCGAGGCGATCGTTGCTGAGCTCCGCTTTGTTATCGTCCTTGTCTCGCGCAGCGACTTTTTGTTTTTGTTTTTCGATTTCCTCGGGGCTGAGATTGCTGTCCCCGGTGCGAATCGTCACGCTTTGCATTGGCACCGCTACTGCGTCCTTAACCATGTTTGTTTCGATATCAGCGGTGCAACTCAGTCCCGGGCGCAACGCGACATCATGGTCGTCGATGCGAATTTTTACCTCGAAATTCGTGACTTCCTCTTGCGTGCCGGCCCCGGTCGTTTTTCCTGTGTTTGCGATTTGCTGAACAGCCCCTCTGAATTTGCGGTCGCCGTAGGCATCGATTTTGATATTTGCTTTATCTCCAAGCTTCACATTTACAACGTCGTTCTCGTTTACGTCCACGACGGCTTGCATGTGGCTGAGATCAGCCACTCGCATGACTTCAGTTCCTGCGAACTGATTTGTCGCGACAAGGCGTTCGCCCAGCTTGCTATTTAGAACGGTGACTGTTCCGTCCATCGGCGCATAAATCGTTGTTTTTGAAAGTTGATCGCGCGCCTGGCTTGAGCTGGCCTGTGCCCGTTCAATTTCGTGCAATGAACTCTCGTAAGTATTTTTCGCCACGTCGTTCGCCGCTTCCGCGGCATTGTATTCCTGCTCTGAAATCAGCTTTTTCTCGAACAAGTCCTTTGATCGTCGGAAGTCGTGTTCGGTCTTAAGCATCGTCGCTTTTTGCTGAAGATTTGTCGCTTTCGCAGCGCTAATCGCTGCTTCCTGTTGTTCGAGTAATGCTTTGTAGGAATCAGGTTTGATCTTCACAAGCAGGTCGCCTTTCTTTACCTGCATCCCATCCTCAACGGGCAGCTCAATAATTTCCCCGGCAACTTCCGGTGAAATTTTCACCTCGATTTCCGGCTGTATCTTACCCGTCGCGGAGACGGTCTGCAGAATCGTCCGCCGCATCGCTTTTTCAGTTGTCACGGGGATAGGCTTCTCGCGCTTACTCGCGACGACCAGCGCGATGATCAGAAGCAGAACTGCGCCAGCCGAACCAAAAAGAATCTTGCGCTTGCGCCCGTTCCGCCGCTTTTTCGCGGCGTCACGAACAAGGGTGGGAGTGGTCAATGCTTGATGCATGGCATGATCGCTTATGCGGCTGAAGCTATCCCTCTTTAGACTTTCGCCAACAGCGCACGTTCATGGCGTTCCTTTTCTGGGATGCGGTCTGCAGCTGGTTTGGATTCAAGCAGTTTGCGGCTGCGGCTGTTGTTGCCGATCGCGAATTCGTTGAATCGCCCATGCGGCGTGCTCCGCGATCAAGGGCTCCGAGTCGCCCGCCGCGCGTTCGAGCGCTGGAAGGTCGGATGAATCGCCTACATTGCCGAGCGCGACACACACATTACGTAGAAATCCGCGACGTTTTATTCGCTTAATCGGCGATTTTCTGAAAAGTGCCCGGAACTCCATATCACTTAAGTCCAAATATTCCCGTAGCGATGTGCCAGGCGTTGATCGGCGCGCGAAGAACGTGGTTTCTCGGGATTCTCGAGCGAACCGGTTCCAAGGGCAGGCTTCAAGACAGTCGTCGCAGCCAAAGATCCGATCACCCAACAGTGGACGAAGCTCCACAGGAATCGCGGTTTTCAGTTCAATCGTTAGGTAAGAAATGCACCGACGCGCGTCCAACCGATGCGGAGCGGTAATCGCACCGGTTGGGCAGGCTGTGATGCAACGCTCGCACGTTCCGCAGCGATTCTCGACCGGCTCATCCGGCGGCAATTCAAGCGTGGTGAAAATTTCCGCGAGAAAAAACCACGTCCCGAGCCGCTCATCGATGAGCATCGTGCTTTTGCCGTGCCAGCCAATGCCAGCCTGCGCGGCATGATCCCGTTCCAGCACCGGCCCAGTGTCGACATAACATTTCTGTTGTCCGCCAAAGCGGCGGAGAAAATCGTCAACTTTCTGCAGTTTGTTCGCAATTAGATCGTGATAATCCTCTCCCCACGCGTACCGAGCAATTCTTCCTGCTGCCCCTCCCCTGTGGGACATCCCTCCTTGAAAATAATTCAGTGCCAGCGCAATGATCGATCGCGCACCCCCCAAAATCTCGTGAGGATCGCAACGTTTTTCCTCGCCGCGTTGCATGTAATTCATCTCGCCGTGCGCGCCGTCGCGCAGCCATTCGCGAAAGTCATTTGCGTGCGACGGCGCCGCGCACGCGGCTACGCGACACGAATCAAACCCAATCTCTCTCGCAAAAGAGACAACATGCGCTTTCAGTTCTGTTGCTGAAATCTGCATCATAACGCTGTAGCCGGGATGGGTGATTCCGGTTTGGGATTTATTCTCCTAAGTTTCACCAGAATCGCCACGGCAACTTCTTCAGCCGTGAGTACCGAAGTATCGACCCGGATATTCGCGATCTTTGCGTAAAGAGGCCTGCGGGCATCAAGGATTTGCGAGAAAGTCTTCCTCGGATTTTTCGTTTCCAGCAATGGTCTATTCTGTTTCCGCGAGGCCCTCACAAAAAGCGTTTCCTCGTCCCCGTCGAGCCACACGATGACAGCCTGGCTTCTTAGAATCCCGACGTTTTCTTTGCGCAACACGATGCCGCCACCTGTAATGATTATTGTGTGTTCTTCAGTTCGCAGGCGGCGAAGTGCTTCCGTTTCCGCCTCTCGGAATTTCTTTTCACCGTGTTCGGCGAAAATTTCGGAAATCGACATTCCGAATTTCGAAGCAATGATTTCGTCTGTATCGAGCAAACTCAACCCCGTTCGCCGGCGCAGACAGGCTCCAACGGACGATTTGCCCGCGCCCATCATACCGACAATGACAATCGATTTATCGATGCCAGTCACGGGCTATTATTCATTAATACCTGATTTCAGCCAAGTAGGCTTGGCGTTTTAAAGAAAAACCATACAATGGAACCCATGCCTGAATCGAAACCTTTGGTTGCCATCGTTATGGGAAGCAAATCGGACTGGGATACGATGAAAAATGCCGTGGAAACACTGGATGAACTCGGCGTCTCGAATGAAGCGCGCGTGTTGTCAGCTCATCGAACACCCGATGCGACGGCAGAATTCGCGCGAGGCGCAGCGGATCGTGGTCTGCGAGTGATCATCGCGGGAGCCGGCGGTGCAGCGCATTTGGCCGGAGTCATTGCGGCGCACACGTGGTTGCCGGTTCTCGGGGTGCCGATTCAATCGAAACTTCAGGGACTCGATTCGTTGTTGTCCACAGCGCAAATGCCGGGTGGCATTCCCGTCGGAACGTTGGCCATAGGAGAAGCAGGCGCAAAAAATGCCGCACTTCTGGCGGCTGCGATTCTCGGCACATCCGATGACACGCTTCGTCAGAAGTTAGAAGCGTTTCGCAAGAAACAGTCCGAGACCGTCCTGGCAGCGAAATTGCCAAGGTGAAAACAGTGATTTCAACCGACCGCGTTGCGGCGGTTGAACTCCTGCGCAAAGGAGACGTAGTCGCCCTGCCTACGGAAACTGTTTACGGACTCGCAGCTGACGCGCTCAACGCGATTGCCGTCGCAAAAATTTTTGAAGCAAAGGAAAGGCCACAATTCGATCCGCTTATCGTTCACCTTCCGAATCGTGAGTGGCTTGAAAGCATTGCCAACCTTCCGGCCGGGGATCGGCAATTGATATTGAAACTGGTCGACAAATTTTGGCCAGGGCCGCTCACTATGGTTTTGCCGAAGCTGGAAATGGTTCCTCAAATGGTTACGGCTGGGCTCGATACCGTCGCGCTGCGAATCAGTGCGCACCCGGTGTTTGCTGAAATCGTGCGCGAATTCGGTGAACCGCTCGCTGCCCCGAGTGCAAATCGATTCGGACACGTTAGTCCAACAACAGCACAGCACGTGTTGGATGAACTCGACGGGCGAATCCGGTTGATCGTCGATGCCGGACCGACAGAGCACGGCATTGAATCGACAATTGTTGCTGTTCGAGACGGCAAAATCCCGATCTTGCGACTTGGTCCAATCACACATGAACAACTATCAGAGTTTGCAGAAGTCAGTAGCGTGGTAGCCACGCCAAAAATTTTCGCGCCGGGCCAGTTGCCATCGCATTATGCGCCTGAGACCCCATTGCGTTTGATCGATAACGCCGAGGATTTTGTTCCGCCCAAGAATCAGCAGATCGGCTTACTGGCTTGGAGCAGCGCCTTGCGAGGCTCTATGCCATCCCAAATGGAAGCATTCGCCGTCGTTCGAAATCTAAGCGAGCGAGGAGACCTTCGGGAAGCGGCCGGGAATTTATTTCGTTATTTGCGCGAGCTCGATGCACTCGGTCTCGATCTGATCGTTGCGGAGCGTGTTCCCTGTCAGGGGCTTGGCGCAGCGATAATGGATCGCCTTGAACGAGCGGCGTACAAATGAAACGAGATGGACATCTCTTAAAGAGATGTGAAGACGCATTGCTTCACAAAGCATTTTCCGAGAAAACCCAGAGCTTATTCCATTTCTCGCCCATTTTGGAGTGCGCGCGTCGTCCTCGCGCCGTTTTAGGATTTAGCGCTGAAGAACAAGCTCGCTTTCGTGCGTGCTGCGCTGCGTTTGTTCAATAACAGCGCTCGTTTTCCCGCTGCCCGCCTGATATGCGAGAGCAGCTGCAATGAATCCCTTGAAGAGCGGATGCGGTTTGTTGGGTTTGCTTTGAAATTCGGGGTGATATTGACAACCAACAAAGTAGGGGTGATTGCGCAGCTCGATCAATTCGGCGAGTGTGCCGTCGGGTGATGTCCCTGAAATGACGAAACCCTTCGCATTCATTCGGTCGCGATACTTCATGTTGAATTCGTAACGGTGCCGGTGCCGCTCCGTTACCTCGGTGCCGCCGTAGATTTGTTCCGCGAGTGTGCCCGGAGCAATTTTTGTCGGCCACGTTCCCAGCCGCATACTTGCGCCCTTGTTACGTACGCCGCGCTGTTCTTCCAGCAACGAGATCACTGGATCCGAAGTGTCCTTATCGAACTCCGTGCTGTTGGCGCTCTTGATTCCACATACGTTTCTGGCGAATTCAATCGTCGCCACTTGCATGCCGAGGCAGAGACCAAGAAAAGGGATTCGATGCTCGCGAGCGTAGCGTGCGGCGTTGATTTTTCCTTCCGCTCCGCGAACCCCAAATCCACCCGGAACAAGAATGCCGGCTACGTCTTCCAGTTGGTCATCGACGCCATCCGCGAGGGATTCAGCATCAATAAGTTTAAGATCGATTCCGCAATCTTCGCTCGCTGCGGCATGCGTCAAAGATTCGTAAATGCTCTTGTATGCATCGCGTACATCCATGTATTTGCCGACGACCGCGATCTTGACTCGTTGGCTCGGGCTAACGATGCGCTCGACGAATCTTCGCCAGTCTTTCAGATCGGGTTCGGACGTTTCGAGGTGCAGAAGATCGCATATGAGTTGGTCGAGCCCTTCAGCGTGCAGGGTCAACGGAACCTCGTAAATGGTGTGCTCCACGTCGCGTTCCTCGATCACCGCCTTTTCGACGACGCTGCAAAACATCGACAACTTACGGCGCACATCGTGGTCGAGCGGTCTTTCGGAGCGGCAAATCAATACTTGCGGCTGCAATCCGATCTCGCGTAGCTTCGCTACGCTTTGTTGCGTCGGTTTCGTTTTTAATTCATGCGCGGCCTTAATGTAGGGAACGAGCGTGACATGCATGTTCACCACATTCTCGGGCCCGACTTCAAGAATGAATTGGCGAATCGCTTCGATAAATGGAAGGCCTTCAATATCTCCAGTGGTGCCTCCGATTTCCGTGATCACCACGTCGTATTTGCTCTCGTCTGAAAGTTTGCGGATGCGATCCTTAATCACATCGGTGACGTGTGGAATCACTTGCACGGTCTTGCCCAGATAATCGCCGCGGCGTTCCTTTAAAATGACTGTCTCGTAAACCTGACCGCTGGTGAGATTATTGTGCCGCGTGAGCACGCAATTTGTGAATCGCTCGTAGTGACCAAGATCCAGATCAGTCTCCGCGCCGTCATTGAGCACGTAGACTTCGCCGTGCTGGAACGGATTCATCGTTCCGGGATCGACATTGAGATACGGATCAAACTTTTGGAGTACAACGCGCAACCCGCGCGCTTCGAGCAATGTGCCGAGGGAGGCTGCGGTTAACCCTTTGCCTAACGAGCTTACGACGCCGCCCGTGACAAAAATGTATTTCATCAAGAGATTTTCCTCTTCGCGCGAGCAAGTTTTTGCTCCAGCGCTTCTGCGTCAGCTAACGTATCTATCCCGGGAGATCCCTTCGCGGTGATGAGCACATGAACCTTTACACCATTTTCCAATGCGCGCAATTGCTCGAGCGACTCAGCGCGCTCCAGCAGACTCGGTTTCCACCTCACGAACTGCAGAAGCGCGCTTCGCCGAAACCCATAGATGCCCTGATGACGAAGGCATAAGGCTTTGCCATTCTCTTGAAATGGAATTCGCGCACGCGAGAAATAGAGGGCATTTCCAGTAAGGTCGACAACCACTTTGACCTGGTGAGAGGAGCGCGCGTCTTCTGCATGTTCAAACCGATGCGCGGCAGTGACCATTTGAACTCCACGATCCGCGCGAAGTTTCTCAACGATCCTGTCGATCAGGCGCGGTTCGACGAGTGGTTCATCGCCCTGGATGTTGATGATGAACGCAAACCGTTTCGCCTTACGCGCGACCTCGGCTATCCGATCAGTTCCGCTGCGGTGCTTTGTTGAAGTCAGTGTCACTTCAGCCCCCCAGTTGAAAGCAGCCTCGGCTATCCGCATGTCGTCCGTGGCAATGATCACAGAATCCAGATTTTTTGCTCGCCTGCACCGGTTCCAAACACGCCACAAAAGAGTTTTATTTGCAATAGGATACAATGGTTTTCCCGGAAAACGTGTAGAACCCCAGCGCGCCGGAATGATACCTAACGCTTTATTCATTGCGGCCATCCTCAGCGAAGCGAAGCGAAGTCGCAGGATCCCGCGTAAGTAATTTCCAGTAAAGCTGCGGGATTGAAAGCGTGGCCCGGCGCCCTTCGTCCGTTAAGTTGTAGCCTCGACTCTGCCCGGAAGGACGGAAGATCATGATTTGGCGTTCAAGATGACTTGGACAGCCTCTGCCACATCATCGGCTATCCAATCTGCGTTGCTTGCTGCCAAGTCAGGTTGAATCCCCGTCTGCACGCGAATCGCACGTACATTCGCATTGTGTGCGCACCCAACGTCGATCTCCTTGTCCCCAATCAAAAAGGAACGAGAAAGATCGATCGAATGATCTCGTTCCGCTTTTAAAACCATTCCTGGCGCAGGCTTGCGGCAGTCCGAAGGTTGTCCGGGGACATCCGGGCAGTAATAAATAGCATCAATCAAATCGCCGCCAACCTGCCGCAGCACCTCCGCTTCGACCGCGCGATATTGATCGAGAGTGAAGAGTCCGCGCCCGATCCCGCTTTGATTTGTGATGATGATTACTTTGAATCCTCGCGATTTTAGACGCCGCAAAGCCTCAGGTACACCCGGAAAAATCCGCACATCGTTTGGATCGGAACAATAATGGGTGTCTTCCATGATCGTGCCGTCGCGGTCGAAAAAGACGGCTGGCGACAACGCGTCACGCATGTTCGCTGTCCGCTCGAAGACTGGCGACGAGTTCGTCTCGCGTCACAGTCGCCGTTCCAAGTTTGCTCACTACTACAGCGCTTCCGTGATTGGCAATCTCCGCCGCTTCAATCGGAGTCGCACCGCAGACGAGCCCGAGCGTGAAAAGTGCAATCGCGGTGTCTCCTGCACCCGAGACGTCGAAAACCTGACGAGCCTTTGTATGGATGTAATGCGGCGCGTTGTTTTGCTGAAAAAGCATCATCCCGTGTTCGCCCAGCGTGATCAAGACATATTGAGTTTCCCATTTCTTAAGAAGCGCTTCACCGACGTGTTCAAGATCGGTGTCATTTACCGCAGCTTCGTCTGCGTCACCGCAGGGGATTCCCGCCGCAAGAAACGCTTCGGCCCGATTTGGTTTGACAACTGTGACGCCGCGCCAGTCGACGGAGTGTCGCGGGTTGGGATCAGCGGCTACGATCTTACCAGCGGCCGCCGCGTCCCGAGCGATTTGAGCGACTAAGTCGGTGGTCACAAAACCCTTTCCGTAATCCTCAAAAATAATTGCATCGGTTTCTTTGATATTGGCTTGAACCGCCGCGACTGCTTCTGCTATATGGGCTTTCGACGCGGCAAGAATTTTTTCTCGATCGACACGAACCACCTGCTGATGGAGCGCGATGATACGCGTCTTGAGGATTGTGCGAAACCCTTCGTCCTCGATCGCGCCGGACGTGTCAATGCTTTGCTCTGCTAATAATTTCCGGAGTTGCCGCCCGCTACGATCTTTGCCGAGCATTCCGATTACCGCCACGTGATCGACAAATTCGCGAAGGTTCCGGGCAACGTTGGCGGCGCCCCCCGGGTAAAAGGACTCCCCGGTTACCTCGACAACTGGGACCGGCGCCTCCGGGGAAATGCGGCCGACCCTTCCCCAGACAAATTCGTCAAGCATCAGATCGCCGATAACGGTGATTCGCCTCGAAGCTGCGCGCTCCAGGATCTGCTGCAGTCGGTCCAAGTTCATAGCGGTTTTAGACTTGACCCTGGTGACCCAAATTGCTTTCGAATTTGCGACTTGAACGGGTGAATGAGATCGGTGTTGCCATTATTTGTGTATAGCGGGAAGTTCCGGTTAAGATTCGCTCCATTAAATCCTGAATACCAAGTCGAAATCAACAGTCGAAAGTGCCAATGATGCCGTTTATAAGATATTTTAAGACCGTGGGTATCGCCTGCGGTTTTGCCCTTTGCGCGAATGCCGCTCAGGCTCCGCAGCAGATCAACATTCAACAACTGTCCACCACTGTAGAAGATGTTGTGGTGCCGTTGCCTAACGAAATTTTTGGTGCGCTGAATAAACTCGGTACCGTCAACTGGAGGGTACATGTCCGCAGCGACAAGGGACCGAACTTTACCGAGCGTCCACGTATTGCTCTGTTGCTTGGGGCCGTGATTGCGGATGGCTTCATCGCCGTGCAAGCGGAAGACGCAGAAACCGTGAAAGATATTGGGCAGCGTGTCCTGACGCTGGCAAAAGGTATTGGTGTGGGCAATTCGATAACACCGCATGCGAAGGCGATCATTGAGGCAGCAGACAAGCGGAATTGGAGCAATGTGCGTCGGGAACTGGATCGCACGCAGAACAGCGTACAACAAGCAATGAACGAGGTGCACGACGAAAAATTGTCGCAGCTCGTTAGCTTGGGCGGTTGGCTGCGCGGAACCGAAGTATTGACGTCAGTGGTCAACGAACACTTTTCCACGGACGGCGCGGAGCTGCTGCACCAGCCTGACCTGCTCTCGTATTTTCAAAAAAGACTGCAGGGAATGCCTGAATTTGATCTTCCAATTATCCATCAAATTCGGGATGCTCTGGGCCAGGTGAAGCCCTTGATCGATGTCGGTGACCGCCAAATTCCGCCTGAAACGGTGAAGAAGGTTAACGACATCACTACGCGACTGGGCCAGGGGATCGTCACCAAGGATTAAACCTTCGATGAATCCCTTCGTGAAAATTTTGGTCCGGGCAAGCGCTTTGCTGCTGTTCCTTAAGGCATTGCAGCCTGCGATCTTTGCTTCGGTGGATGACGCTCAATCGTTTGCGCTTCAAGCCGCCGAACCATATGTCAAACAAGGCTTCCAGGTGCGCGAGGATTATTGGGGAGGAGATCTCGGTTCTGGAGAGAAAAAAGCAGTGCGACAGCAGTTGTTCAAAGGGAACGAATACTGGTTTTGGTTGGGAACCGAAGTCGATAAGGCAAAGGTGTCCGTTCACGTTTACGATTCCGATGGCAAGCTTGCGGAAGAACCAGACAGCTGGGAGAAGGGCCATTTCGCGGCTTCACATGTAGTCCCGAAAGCAACAGGCAGTTATTTTATTATTGTGAGCGTGGAACAATCGCCAGAGGAACGCACGCACTGGGCGCTGGTGTATGGTTTTCGCTAGCTCCGGGGTTCGTGGCATCGGTGTGCCACGATTATGACTGAATCGCGGACGTTGCAGTTCGAGAGCCCACGTGCTTTGCAGTCGCTCTACGCGAATGACATTAAGCTTTTAAAGCATCTCGAGGACTCGTTAGGCGTCAAAGTGACGACGCGCGAGGGCTGGATGAAATTAGAAGGAGACCCGAATCGGGTCGACAAGGCCCAGCAGGTGTTTCAACAGCTTGAGCAAGCCCGGCAACTCGGCGTTGACATTCAGAAACACGAGTTCAATTACACACTTAAAGCCGTGAGTGAAGATCGCGATGAGACTCTGAGCGATATTGTTTCTACCAAAATCGTAACCTCTTCCCGTAAGCCGCCTGTTGTAGCACGGAGCGCCAATCAGCGAGCATACGTGGAGGCGATTCAGAAGCATGATATTGTTTTTGGAATTGGGCCCGCGGGGACGGGCAAAACTTATCTCGCAGTCGCGATGGCAGTGGCGGCATTAAAAAAGGAACAGGTGGCCCGGATCATACTAACCCGCCCCGCGGTGGAAGCAGGGGAAGCGCTTGGTTTTTTGCCGGGTGATTTGGAACAAAAGATTCTCCCGTATCTTCGCCCACTTTATGATGCATTGCGTGAGATGCTTGAGCAGGAAGAGCTGGAGCGGGCGATCGCGCGCCAAACAATTGAGGTGGCTCCGCTTGCGTATATGCGTGGACGCACTTTGAGCAATGCCTTTGTAATTCTTGATGAGGCCCAAAACACAACCACTGAGCAGATGTTTATGTTACTGACCCGCATCGGTTTGAATTCCAAGTGTGTCGTGACTGGCGACGTGACGCAGATTGATTTGCCGGCAAACAAGCGCTCAGGTGTTCTCGAAGCGCTGCAAGCCTTGAAGAACGTGCCGGGAATCGCGACGGTATACTTCACCGAGCACGATGTTGTGCGGCATGAACTGGTGCGAGCCATTATCGGCGCGTATCGGGCCTACCGCGGGCCCTCGTCGGAATCTCGGAAGTAACAAGGGTTATGTTCGATTTCTTCAAACACGGCCGCCTGGTCAAACGCGGCCTGGCATCGCGCAAACGGCGGCGCCGTCGGTCACGCAGCGAACTAATGCACAACCTGGAATGCTCATCGCAGATAAAGGTGTTCATTTTTGCGCTCTTTGCTGGCGGTCTGGCGTTTCTCGTCTTTAGCGGTCAACAAGCGGAGCCAACGAAAAATTACGTGATTGCGCTTCTGGTCCTGGCTACTGCGATCACGCAGCTTTGGATCAATCAGCCAAAAAGCTTCGAGCAGAACTCGCGAATCCTTCTTGTCTTCAGCGTTATTTTTGTGCAACTGGCGGTCATTAAGCTGCTGCTAGTCCTTTGCAACAGCGGCAACTACCGCTTCTTGAAACCAGAAACAGCAGGCTTGATTATACCGTATGCTTTTGCGCCGCTGGTGCTGAGCGTTTTGCTGGGTCGGCAACACGGCCTTTACGCGGCCTTCTTCGTGAGCCTTTGGAGTAGCATGTTGTTTGGTCCGATTGATGCGCCTCTTTTACTCACGAGCTTGATCAGCGGATTTACAGCTGTTTCTCTCACGCTACAGGTGCGTCGTCGCGGCCGATTGATCCGCGCCGGTTTCTTCGTCGGGCTCGCTATCTGGTTGTTGTCGCTGACGTTCGGTTTGATTGGGCCAATTAACTGGTTTTATCCGGCGGCAAATGACTGGGGCGTCGTTGGAGTGCAAAGCGGTCTTGCCGTTGGCAACGGCATTGTTACCGCAATGATCGTCGGCGGCGCGCTGCCGATGCTCGAGAATCTGTTTGGAATCACCACCGATATCTCCTGGTTAGAATCATCAGATCTCAATCACCCGTTATTGCGCCGAATGACAATCGAATCCCCAGGTACATATCACCACAGCCTTGTCGTGGCCAATCTGGCCGAAACCGCGGCGGAAGCCGTGGGCGCGAATGCGACCCTATGCCGTGTCTGCTCTTATTTTCATGATATTGGCAAATTGGTGAAACCGGAATACTTCACGGAAAATATGACCTTTGAGCGAAATCCTCATGACGATCTGGCACCGACAATGAGCGCATTGATCATCATTGCGCATGTAAAAGAGGGTGTGGACCTCGCGCTGAAGAACCGGCTAAACCAGCGCATCGTCGATATTATTCAGGAGCATCACGGCACATCGCTCGTTCGCTATTTTTATCAACGGGCGTTGCAACAGCATGAAGACGCTCTCGCAGGCGGCAAGATCATGAGGTTGCGCGAGGACGACGTCCCTGAGGTGCATGAAGAAAGTTTTCGTTACGGTGGGCCGAAACCGCAGACCAAAGAGAGCGCAATCGTTAGTCTGGCCGATGCAATCGAAAGCGCTTCGCGCAGTATCGAAAAACCGACTCCGCAAAAAATCGAAACGCTTGTAAACGAGATCATCGAAGAACGCATCAGCGACCGGCAATTGGACGAATGCGATCTCACCCTTGGCGAATTGAAAATGATAGCAGATCGATTCCGGTTCACGCTTGTATCCATGTTGCACAGCCGAATCGCATATCCGAAATCGGGACAGAAGCATGGAACGCCACGCGAGGAAACTCCGCGGCCAGACGTAATGGTCGCGACCCGCAAACCCGAAACAGCGCCACCGGTATCGGCTGCTTAACTGGTAGGGCGCAACCACCCACAGAACCGACAGAATTTCAACGGCCTAACGAGAACAAGCTCAGCCACGCCTGCCGAGACCGAGCTTTCGAACGAGTTTAGGGTTGATCATTAGGAGAAAGAAAGCAAGCCGGGCAGGTGTCGGCTGCAGCGCCTGGTTAGGCTTATATCGCGGATAATGCGAGCTGTACAATCCTATGACGTTCCTCAGACCTTAGTAACACCGTGCCGCTGATCCAAACATCATCATCCTTTTTATCCGCGTGCTCTGAGCCGAACCCATTTTTCAACTTTTGTATGGAAGCTTTCTGCCTGGATGGCTAGATACGATACTTTCTCGGATGCTGACGCGAGGGCTCCTGGGACCCAACCTGAAATAGTCACGCCGAAAATTGGTGAATAACGTATGTCGAGGCTGCACCAATACACCGAGTCCCATGGATCAGCATCGGGTGGCGTGAGCATGAGACCGGTTCGGGCGGTGTGGAGCATCGCATCGGTAGATCGTAACAAATACCACAAAATATCCACGAACTCGCGACATCTTTCTACCTGCGGAGGAGCGGCGTCATTGTACTCAACATCGTTGCGGATCTGGAGAAGACCTCGGATTAGCGAAGGCCGAGCAACCCCGAGTTCAGCGAGAATCTCCAGGTACGGGCGTTTCTTCGGTGCATCGATAACAAACCGCAAGTTATAAACCGATTCAAAGTGTTTCAGTCGATGATTCAAGCACTTCCGAAGATTCGAGATGCAATCTGCCCTGTCATGATCCGACGGGATCGCATCGCACGACAGGAAGTATTCCGCCCGTTGTAGATGCTCGTATGATCGGCGCCGCATTGCCGAGTCGAGGGTTATTCCACCCTCGTCGCGGAACTAGATAGCTAGGGCTGGACTGCCGGTGAGGAGGAGTGGTCGCACCATCTAACTATGATTAGACGAAGTTCGTAATATAAGGCGAACATTTCTTCGTCTAACTCTCGGATTTTCTGACAATTACAGCTCCGGCGGGCGCGCACGCGGCTCGCGATCCTTTGAACCTGCAATACTTGGAACTGTGACGAAGGGACCGCCTTCAAGCGGCGTGACTTTCGTGAAAGCGACTTCGGGCATATCGCTCGGTAATCCCGCGAGCGGAAAATCTTTTCGCAACGGGAAGAATGGATAGCCGTCCCACATCAAAATACGGCGCAGATCCGGATGTCCGTTAAACTTGATGCCCATCATGTCGTAAACCTCACGCTCATGCCAATTGGCTGTCGGCCAAATATCCGAAATAGTGTCAAGCGCTCCGACGTCTTCCGACAGTTTCAATTTTAATCGGAGGTGGACTGCGTGTGGGATCGAGTACAAGTGATAGACGATCTCAAATCGGGGCTCTTCTCCGAAATTATCGATGCTTGTGATGTCGAGTAAGTAATCGAACGAGAGGTGATCACGACAAAATTTTGCGACGCTCC
Source organism: Candidatus Udaeobacter sp. (assembly GCA_036264275.1). Classification (GTDB taxonomy): domain Bacteria; phylum Verrucomicrobiota; class Verrucomicrobiia; order Chthoniobacterales; family UBA10450; genus Udaeobacter. Next base: position 16,912 of record DATARG010000210.1, read on the forward strand.
GGAGATCAGATTCTTGGATTGCGTAAGTCGTCTCGCCGCGAAACTCTATCTTGCTCTGAAGTTTCTCGCCAAATGAGTTCTCGAGTGAGTCGAACACGTCTTGCGCCATCATCGTAACGGGAATGCGCGGTCATTCTGAGCGGAGCGGGGCGAAGTCGAAGCTGCAACACAGTGGACGAAGTCCGCGAGGCCAGGCTTTCCATCCCGCTGTGAAGCCGAACGGTAACGCACCGGGATCCCTCGACTTCGCTCGGAGTGACGTGCTAGTATGCTCATGCCAGCGCTTCTTCCAGTTTTTCTGCCAACCTCGGCTGCTGGTCTCTGAACGCACGCTGCTGTGAAATTTTTTCCTGTAATTTCATCAAGCCGGCGAGCAACGCTTCCGGACGAGGCGGGCAGCCGGAGATGTAAACGTCCACCGGCAAAAGCTGATCAATACCCTGAAGCACCGCATAGGAGCGATACATTCCACCCGTGGACGCGCAGGCGCCCATGGCAATAACCCATTTCGGTTCCGGCATTTGCTCATAAATTCGTTTTACTGCCAGCGCCATCTTGTACGTGACGGTGCCGGCAACAATCATTACGTCACATTGACGCGGCGAAAAACGCATCACTTCTGCGCCGAACCGCGAAATATCGAATCGTGATGCAGCCGTGGCCATCAACTCGATGGCGCAACACGCCAGTCCCATAGGCATCGGCCAAAGGGAATTTTTGCGGACCCAATTGAGCGCCGCATCAAACTGAGTGAAAATCACGTTTCCTTCGATCTTGGAATCGTAGGCGGTTGCTTGTGTTTCTGGCATACGAGACGTTAAAATACCGACTTAGAGACGCAACCAGTACCTCGCTAAACCCACCGCGAAGCTCAAGAGAGCTGTAAACAGGAAAAATGCCAGCATATCGGTTTGCGAAGTGCATTGTACCATCCATATTGCACGCTCCTAAATTGTTGGAAGTTGATTTTGGCTTATTCGGCCAGCCTTATTGCGACATCAAACTGCCGCTAGTATAGAAACACCTTTTCTCAATGAATATAGATAATACACATTCTCATGGTCACCTGATCGAGCCGCATGGCGGCGAACTAGTCGATCTTAAACTCGTTCCGGAAAACGCCGCCGAACTCAAAGCACGCTCAAAAGATTTTCCCTCCTGGGATCTCACCAGCCGACAAATTCGCGATCTCGAGCTTCTGCTAAGCGGTGGTTTCTCACCGCTGCGGGGCTTCATGAATCGCGACGAATACGAGAGTGTCTGCCATGAGATGAAATTGAGCGACGGGTTGCTCTGGCCGATCCCCATTACGCTCGATGTTCCCGAGGCGTTCGCGAAATCGCTCAAACCCGGAAGCACCCGAGTGGCTCTACGCGACTCCGAAGGCGTGATGCTTGCGGTGTTATATGTGGAAGATGTATGGCAACCGGACCGCAAAGGCGAAGCACAAGCTGTTTTTGCAACCACCAGCACGGCGCATCCCGGTGTCGACTATCTTCTGAATAGGGGACACGGCTGGTACGTGGGTGGGCGCGTAGAAGGTTTGCAGCTTCCCAGCCATTACGATTTCCGTACTCTTCGACTTACACCGTCAGATCTGCGTGCAGAGTTCATCCGCCTGGGATGGCGCCGGATCGTCGGATTCCAGACTCGTAATCCGATGCATCGAGCGCACGTCGAATTGACATTTCGCGCTGCGAGCCAGGTCGAAGCCAGCCTTCTGATTCATCCGTCCGTCGGCATGACTCGGCCCGGTGATGTGGACTACTTCACGCGGGTTCGTTGTTATCAGCTGCTTGTCGCCAAATATCCACGCAGCACGGCCAAGCTTGCTTTATTGCCGTTGGCGATGCGTATGGGCGGGCCGCGGGAAGCGCTCTGGCACGCCATTATTCGAAAAAATCACGGCTGCTCGCATTTCATCGTGGGCCGCGATCACGCGGGACCAGGCAACGATGCCGATGGCAAACCGTTTTATGGACCGTACGAAGCGCAGGAGTTGTTCCGCAAACATGAAGCGGAGATCGGCGTCGAAATGGTGCCGTTCCAGATGATGGTTTACGTCGAGGATCGCGATAAATATTTTCCGGAAAACGAAGTGCCGGAAGGCTCGCGCGTGCTCAATCTCTCGGGCACACAACTCCGACGGAGACTAAACGACGGCCGCGAGATTCCGGCCTGGTTCACTTTTCCAGAAATCGCGCGCGAACTCCGGCGCACATTTCCACCGCGGCACAAGCAAGGGAT
>DATARG010000241.1:0-2731 GCA_036264275.1 Candidatus Udaeobacter sp.
GCTTTGGTTTTTCCAATTAATAGATAAATGAACGGTCCCTCATAGGTCGCACAGAGATTTTCGCGCAGGATGAAGGTGTCTGCGTTATACCGGTGCACCTGAATCGGGGGCTGCGGATTCTTGTTACAATCTTTCGAACCCTCGTTCCAGAGCACATCCATCGTCCCGGGAAGAATCTGCGAATGCGCCGACGACACGAGTAAACACGTTGTCAACAGCACGCGGAGCCACAGCTTTCTCCTCCAGTCCAGCCTCCGCGGGTTTGTCATAACGTTAATCTTACTTCTTTCTCCGCTGGTACTGAATCGCTTTCGTCTTTGATGTTATCGCATCGCAAGTCGCTTACGATTTATGCCCCGTGCTCCTTACGGAGAGTCGCGCCGCGGCGAGCACCGCTACAATTTAACTGGCATCACTCGCCACCGACCTTGCCAGTCGTATCGCGAATCCTTTCGCGAGCGCAGAGCACAGAATCAATCAGGCTTCAGGATTGAGAGAATATTGCCTGCTGGATCTTTGAACCAGGCAATTGTCGGACCGTTGTTGCGCATGATTCCTTTCTCATCGGTCTTCAGGTCACCTTGATTGTAATGCTCGAATCGCACGCCGCGCTTTGTCAGTTCGTCGACTGCACGATCGACATCGTCCACCAAAAAATTGAGGACGGTGAATGTCGCCGGAACGTGATTGGTCTTCGGATAAATCAGGATATTGTTGCCACCGGCCAGATGTAATCTGAGCAGTCCATGGTCCTCCGACGTCTTTAACCCCAGCGTCTGGCCGTAGAACTTTTTCTCTTTCGCGATGTCCGGCGCCGCGAATCCACTGAATGCTTTGCTGTTTTCCAACATGATGATTTCCCCCAAATGTCCCTTCGTAGGGCATGACGCTTTTGGTTCCCAAAAATTATTTCCTGGAAGTGCAACAGTGATAAGAATTACTGGTAACCATTTCGAACCAGACTAATGGAAACGCCGCTGACGCCTCTCGAATTTGCCCGTCGCGCGCGCAAACTGTATCCCGAGCGTCTCGCAGTGATCGATGGCGACTCGCGCCGAACATACGAACAATTTCTCGATCGATGTGATCGTTGGTCTGCGGTGTTGCAGCAACTTGGAATCGCTGCGGGTGACCGCGTCGCTTATCTCTCACCAAACACTCATGCACAACTCGAATCGTTCTATGCAGTTCCGCAAATCGGCGCTGTGCTCGTGCCTTTAAACTATCGGCTGACAGCCGACGATTTCGTTTACCTCATCAACCATAGTGGTTCGCGCATGGTTTGCGCAGACCGCGATTATCTCGAAGCGATCGATCGCATTCGTAAACAGCTTCCCAAGGTTGATCACTTCGTCGCACTGACAGGAGAATCCGAGGCCTGGCTCAACTATGAAGCAATGCTCAGCGCCAGCTCTTCTGAATTCGTGCGCCTGGAAATTCGCGAAACCGATTTGCTCACAATCAATTATACCAGCGGTACCACTTCATGTCCGAAGGGCGTAATGATCACCCATCGCAATGCGTGGATGAATTCGATCGGCACGCTGCTCTATGCGCCCATGACCTGTGCGGATCGTTATCTCTGGACGTTGCCGATGTTTCACGCCAACGGCTGGACCTTCGTCTGGACCGTCACCGCAGCGGGAGCGACTCACATTTGTCTGCGCAAATGCGAGCCGCGCGCTGTCTGCGAATTGATGAAGACCGAGCAGGTCACCACGCTGTGCGCAGCGCCGACGGTTTTGATTGCCTTGGCAAACGCGCCGGAAAATATCCGGCGCCTCGCGCCGAAAGGAATTCACATTATCACCGCCGGTGCACCGCCTGCAGCTTCGACCATTCAGCGACTTGAAGAAGATCTCGGCTGGACCATCACCCACGTTTACGGACTGACCGAGACGGCGCCGTTCATCACCGTCTGTGAACCGCGTGTCGAACATGCTCCCCTCTCTATCAGCGAACGGGCCGCGATCAAAGCGCGCCAGGGCGTTGAATTGATTACATCCGGCGAGTTACGCGTAGTGGACGCCCGAGGCAACGATGTGCCGCGTGATGGCGCTACTCAGGGTGAAATCATCGCCCGCGGCAACGTCGTCATGGCAGGCTACTACAACGACCCCGAAGCGACCGAAAAGGCTTTACGTGGCGGATGGTTTCATTCCGGCGATGCCGCTGTGGTGCATCCGGATGGTTATGTCGAAATTCGCGATCGTCTGAAAGACGTGATCATCAGTGGCGGCGAAAACATTTCTTCGGTAGAAGTCGAGGGCGTGCTTTTGCGACACCCCGCAGTACAAGAAGTAGCGATTGTCGGGTTCCCGCATGAAAAGTGGGGTGAAGCTCCACATGCTTTTGTCGTTCTCCACGAAGGCACGCACGCCGACGAACGTGAGTTGTGCGAGTTTGCGCGTGCAAAGCTTGCGCATTTCAAAGCGCCGCACAGCGTGACGTTCGTCAACGAGCTACCCAAGACTGCGACCGGCAAGATTCAGAAATATATTTTGAGAAAACAACAGCCTGCGATCACGCCGCAGTAAGTTACTTTGTTAGGCATCGGAGGCAATGGTCTGACGATCGTATCGAAGTCGCGGGGCTGTGCTGCACGATTTTAGTCTGAGCCTCTTCTAAATTCGATTTTCACGATTTTCGCGCTTCGTCCCTCATCAAGTTTAATCCAGTCGCCCATGTCTGCGGTCAGCAGCGCTTTGCCGAGCGGAGAAATCCAACTGAC
>DATARG010000295.1:0-6401 GCA_036264275.1 Candidatus Udaeobacter sp.
ACGTTCTGGGCACCAGTCGCAGATAAACAAAACTGAGCGTGGCACCGATCGCGACCAGGCAAATCAAATCCCAGATGCTCACGTGCACGCCTGTTCCGTGTAACGCAGGTAAAACAATCAGATAGATGTCCAGCATCTGCATAAAAAGCATCCAGCCGGCAAGGATGCTAAGCTGGTGCGGATTTTTCTTGATCGAACGCATTAGCAAAATCCCGAACGGTACAAAGAACCGACCGATGACCAGAAGCATGCTGAGCGCCCACCACGATTGCGTATTTCGTATCAGGAAAAATTGGGTCTCCTCCGGAATGTTCGCATACCAGATGAGCATGTACTGACCAAAACCGATGTAGGCCCAGAAGACGCAGAACGCGAGCATCCACTTCCCCATGATGTGGTAGTGCTCGAGCGTGACGATGCCATTCAGGTAACCCGCTTGTCGCAAAGCGGTGATCACAATCACCAGCAATGCCATTGAGGCGCCCGCTGTGCCGGCAAAGATGTACACGCCGAACATCGTTGAATACCAGTGGTAGTTGAGACTCATCATCCAATCGACTGCGCCAAACGTGAGACAAATCGCGAACAGAGGCAGACTGATGAACGACACCCGCCGCATCCAAATCGTGAACAGTGGGTTGCCGTCTTTGTCCTGGCGAGCGGAAAATCGCCGCAGCAATAGAGAGGCGACGATCCAGAAAGCAAAAAAGATAACGGTGCGAATGAAGAACCAGGGAAAATTGAGATAGGCGCGCTTGGAATCGAGATTGGCTTCATGGCCCGGCGGAATATCCATCCATGAGTAGAGATGCCGCCGCAGCAGCAAAATTGGAATAAAAAGAACTGCGAGCGCGCCTAACAACACCGCGATATTTTCCAATTGACGCCGCACAACCACAGACCAATCGGCATCGGTGGCGTGGTGGACGATCGTCCAGAAGAAGCAGCCGGCGCAGAGTGTAAAGAAGAACACGAACGCAAAGAGCCAGGAGTAACTGAATTGATGCGGATTCACTAACGCCCCGACGAGACAAAGCGCCAGGCTCACAATGGCAATCAAACCGAGAAGAGTTGAAAGCCCTGTAAATCGACGGCTCTCAAAATATTCGCCTTCCGGCGTTGGTGGCGTGTGTAGTCGCTCGCTCATTTTGCAGGAGTAGCTGTAGCCGGCGGCGGTGACGCCGGTTTGTCCAGTTCCGCGCGCTGATTTTCGGGGACATCAGCAATCGTCGCATGCTGGCTGCGTTGCAATGCGCGCAGATAAGCAATGATAGCCCAGCGATCGGAGACGACGACGTTCGGCCCGTATGCCATCATCGTGTTTTTTCCGTTTGTAATGGTGTTAAATATCTCCCCGTCAGACATTTTGCGGAGGCGATCGTCCTGAAGCGAAACCACTGTCGCAAGCCCGTATTGTTTCGTGATCCCGTTTCCAGCTGCGGATGCGCCGTGACACATGGCGCAAGTGATGTTGAACCGCTGTTGACCGCGTTCCATCAACTCGCGCGTCACCGGCAACGGAATCCCGGTTCCCCATTGGTCACCCATTTTACCGGTGTTGAAGTAATCAGTTCCGACACTGAAACCAATCCGCATGTGCGCTTCCTCCGGCGCGTCTCCTGTTATGCCGGGCGGCGTGCCTTCGGTCTTCGCTTTCGGCATTTCGTAACCGACCGGAACCGTGCCAGCTACTGGCAAACGCGGACCGCGGCCATCAGCAAAAAAATCGAGTGGCGCTTGCGCGCGCACTTTGGGTTGTCGCACCATGTCAGGGAAAACTTCCGTCGGCGGCAGTGTGCTTTTCTGCCCGCGAAAGCCGAGGACGGCGACCATCGCGATCATGCACAGGATAAAAATCACAAAGAATCCGCGGAGCATATTTAGTCCTCGTGCACGATGGTGATGTGCCGTCCGCCGGTTTCCTCCAACAGCTCGTAAACTCCGTTTTCCGTAAAGCGCGGGTCGCGAGCTTCGATTGCCAGGAAAAATCCGTCATTGGTCACGCGGCTGAAACGTTCCCAGTTGAACATCGGATGGTTCCAGCGCGGCAAACGATTCATGCCTTGCCACGCAAAGAATGCGGCGAACGCGGAAAAAAGGATCGTGAGCTCGAACATGATCGGGAAGAATGCTGGAACGGTAAAGAAGCCCTTTGGTTTCCCGTGCACATCGAGCGGATATAGAAATGATGACGGACCAAATTCGACGATTATCGCGGTAAGAAATCCCGAAACTCCACCAAACAAAACCCAAGCGCTCAGCCACGATTTGCCGATCCCCATCGCGTCGTCCATCCCGTGAATCGGAAAGGGCGAAAAGACGTCCCATCTGCGGAAGCCAGCATCGCGCACGCGCTTTGCGGCTTCGTAAAGCGCGGCAGCGCTCGGATACTCCGCTGCCATCGCATAAACCTTGTGACCGTACGGTGTGGTGGTCATCGGTTGCGCTCCCCTCCGGCAGCAGGAATTGATTCCGGAGGCAGATCGTAATGCGGATCCGCTTCAGGTGTAGCCGTCTTTACTTCCGACATCGCGATCATCGGAAGAAAACGAATGAATAACAGAAAGAGCGAAAGGAAAATTCCGAGCGTGCCGATGTAGGTCCAGATGTCTACCCAGGTGGGATGGAACATGCGCCATGAGGACGGCAGGAAATCCCGGTGCAATCCGCCGACAATGATGATAAAGCGCTCGAACCACATGCCGGCGTTAACGCACATCGCGACGAAGAAAACGACAAGCACGTTGCTACGGCACCAGCGGAACCAAAACAGCTGCGGCGACAGGCAATTGCAAAAGAGCATCCCAAACCACCAGTACCACCAGTAGGGACCGAAAATGCGGTTCCAAAACGCGAACCGCTCGTAATGATCGCCGCTATACCAGGCGATAAAAAATTCCATAGCATAGGCGTAACCGACGAATGAACCCGTCAACAAAATGATCTTCGCCATCTTGTCGACGTGCTGCGCCGTAATCACATCCTGCAATTTGAAAATCGCGCGCGCCGGTAGCAACAGCGTCAGGACCATCGCAAATCCGCCGAAGATTGCGCCGGCGACGAAGTACGGCGGAAAGATCGTTGTATGCCACGTAGGCAAAACCGTCGAGGCGAAGTCGAAGGATACGACGCTGTGCACTGAGAGAACCAGCGGCGTAGAAAGACCGGCCAGGAGGAGGTACGCCATTTCATAGTGCCGCCAGTTGCGGTTGGAGCCGCGCCAGCCAAGAGCGAACACCCCGAAAAGGAATTTCCGTATCCGCGTGGTTGCTCGATCGCGCAAGCTCGCGAGGTCCGGAACCAATCCGGTATACCAGAATAGGACCGAGACGGTAAAATATGTTGACACCGCAAACACATCCCACATCAACGCGCTTCGGAAATTCTGCCAGATCGCCCAGTTGTTAGGTATCGGCGCCAAATACCACGCCATCCAAAACCGGCCGACGTGAATGCCGGGATAAATCGCAGCGCACATTACTGCGAAAAGCGTCATTGCCTCCGCGGAGCGGTTAATGGAAGTACGCCATTTTTGACGAAGCAGGAACAAAATCGCGGAGATCAGCGTGCCGGCGTGTCCGATACCGATCCAGAAAACGAAATTCGTGATCTCCCAGGCCCAGCCATTTGGGATGTTATTGCCCCATGTCCCAACGCCGGTAGAAATCAGGTAGCCAATGCAAAAAATTCCAAATGTTGCAACGCTCGCGGTCGTCATGAAACACACCCACCACCATCGCGGCGCGGGTTGTTCGACGACGCCGGAGATACGCTGTGTGAGCCAGTTGAAATTGCGCCGGTTCAGGACCAGCGGAACATGCGCAATTTGCCGCCTTGCCTCCTCGACTTCCGGTGCTGTTGGTGATGCTCCGTCCATGTTAAATCGCTACTCCGGTAATGCTTCGACGCGGCTTGCGATTCCGACATCTTTCGCGTCAGGCATCTTCGGATTTGGATTTCGCAGGCGGGCGAGATAACTCGTCCGGGGAACAACGTTCAAATATTCGAGGATCCGATAATTACGGTCCTGTTGTTTCATTTTCGAGACGCGGCTCTCGGGATCCCTGATATCGCCGAAAACGATGGCTTCAGTTGGACAGGCTTGTGCGCACGCAGTGGTAAACGAATCGCGCGGAATTCGCTTGTCCGGTGAAGCGCTTGCGCGTGCGATTGCAGCGATCTTTGCTTCCTCGATGCGTTGCACGCAGTAGGTGCATTTTTCCATGACGCCGCGCATCCGCACGGTCACGTTAGGATTTTTCTGCATCTTCATCGTGTCCGGCGCACCCTTGGTAGTGAGCGGCGCAAAATATTCTTCAAAGATATTTAACGCGCCGACGATCTTTCTCTTTCCGACTGGTCGCTGGGTATAATCAAAAAAGTTAAATCGCCGGACCTTGTACGGACAGTTGTTCGAACAGAATCGAGTGCCGACGCAGCGGTTGTAAGTCATTACATTGAGTCCGTCCTCGCTGTGAACCGTCGCGTTGACCGGACACACCGTTTCACACGGCGCGTTCTCGCAATGCTGGCAGGGCATCGGCTGGAACACCATCTCCGGATGTTCCGGCCAGTTCCCGTGGTCCTGATTGAACGGCTCGCGGCTGGCATAATAGCGATCGATACGCAGCCAATGCATGATACGGCCATGCGAGACTTGTAGTTTTCCGACTACCGGAATGTTGTTTTCCGCCTGACATGCAATCACGCAAGCGTTGCAGCCGGTGCACACATTCAAGTCGATGCTCATTCCCCACTGTTGGGGCGCGTCCAACGGCGGATGCGTGTAGAGACTCGGCGGCGGATGCGGCATTTCTTCTGCACCTGGGACCTCTTTCGCAAAGTCTTTGTTTTTGCGATAACCCTCCAGCGTTCCTTCGCGAACAAGCCCGCGGCCTTCGATACTGAAATGTTCCTGTGTGATCGAGAACGGGTAAGTGCGGCCGACTTTGGTCACCTGCACGCTCTCAATGGCATTCGCACCAGCAACAGCAACATGCGGATTCGCTGCTGTTCGCAAGAAATAGCCGTTAAACCCAGCCTGCTCAGTGAGACCCGGCTTTTCCTTCAAATTGCCGCCCGCGTACGGAAGCTCGACAAACTGGGGCATTTTGCGTGCCCAACCAAGCGTAACGGTAACTGAGTTGTCGGCATGCCCGGGAGACACAAGCGCGGCAATGACCAGCTCGCGTTTCATCATGGTCCCGCTTGCGCTTTTTTCATTGATCGCGATCTGTAACAAATCGCCCGTTTCGACGCCGAGCCGTTTCGCGTATTCCGGACTGATCGACGCACCATTGTCCCAACTAAGTTTCGTAACCGGATCGGGTAGTTCCTGCATCCAGCCATTGTTCGCATAGCGCCCGTCGTCCATTCCATAGCTGCCGGTCAGCACAATCTCTGGCGATTCGGATGTGGGAGGCACCGGGGCGGACGAAGAATCGCGCGGTGGAGTTGCGGCTGCGCCGGCGTTGAATGCAGCAGGTTGATCAGCACTTTGAACGTGGGCAGCAAAACCATCATGCAGAAAGCGCGACCACGCTGTTTGAAAGTCGCCTGGAGGATTCGTTAGGCGAAAAGTTTCCTGTAGCAGCTCGGGGCCTTCCAATTTCGCGCCGCCAAGCAGCATATTCATCAGTTCGATTTCGCTGAGTCCGTCAAAAAGCGGCAGGATCATCGGCTGAACCGACAAATAATCCCCACCTGCTGTGAGCGCGTCACCCCACGACTCGAGATAATGCGCGAGCGGAACGTGCCACTGGCTGAGCGCGGATGTAGCGTCTTCATGATAACCAAGCCGCACAATGCTCGGAACTTTCTTTTGCAGGTCTGCCCAATCGAGCGGCGCCTTTGTTTGTGAATCTTCTACTAATCCGCGCGGAGCGTTGTACACGGGATCGCCGCCAAAAATGAACAATTGTTTGACGCGGCCTTCGTTTATGTCTGTCGCGAGCTGCGCGATATCGATTGTCTTCGGATTGCGCGGAACCTGACGCACAATAAGCGTTTGACCGACATTTTTCAGCGCAGCATTGATTGCATAGACCAGCATCTGCACAGCAACCGGCTGTGTCGGTCCAGCGAGCACCAGGCTTGCTCCCGGTTTGGCCATCAAATCAGCGGCAACGCCATCAATCCATTGCTGGTCGAACGTGTTTGACCCGCCTTGGAAATTTCCAACCAAAGAACCCAGACCGGAATCATTCGTTCCCGCGAGAATTTTCGCCGCGAGCGCATACGCGAACGCGGGAATCTGACTGGCTGCACAACGGAGGCGATGATCCGCCATCGCGCCTGTCAGAGTAAAACGATGTTCGACGACGTACAGCCGGTTCATGCTGTCCTTCGGCGCGCTCACCCGGCGACGCGAAGTAAAACTTCGCGCTGTTTCGAGATCGCCT
>DATARG010000248.1:0-10239 GCA_036264275.1 Candidatus Udaeobacter sp.
GTATCGGACTCGCCACGTCGTCGAGGAACACAAACGGCGATACGGGAAATTTTCGACGCGCTCTGCACTTTGCTCGCACCGGTCCTTGTTTTCACCGCTGAGGAAGCATGGAGACATTCAGCTGTAGCCGGCATCGGTGATGCCGGGCGGGCGGGGTCACCGACCCCGCCTACAACATCGGTTCATTTGCAGGAATTTCCTCAAGCGCAGAGCAGGGGCCGGAAGGCAATCGATCAGGTTCAGGAGCTTTTAAGATTGCGTAGCATCATCGGGCAGGCAATCGAGCACGCGCGTCAGGAAAAAGTGATCGGCAACACATTGGAAGCCCGCGTCGTTTTGAATTCAGATTCCGAGGTCACAGAGAGAATTCCGAGGGAGGAACTGGAGGAATTTTTTATTTTGAGCGATTTGACGATCCATCAGGCGAAAGAAGCGAGCGTTTCGGTTACGAAAACGCCTTACAAAAAATGCGGCCGCTGCTGGCGACACCGGCCGACTGTCGGGACGAGCAAGGCGCATCCAGATTTGTGCGATCGTTGTGAGAGCGTAGTGGCCGCAATGACAAAATCCGAAATCCGAATGACGAAGGAATATCCAAATGACAAATGACGAAGTCGCGGCCGGAGTTCCGTTCGTCATTCGTCATTCAGTCACCTCGCAGGATTGATAATGAGGTTCATCCTCTTTCTCTCGCTTCCGCTCTATGCTTTGGACCAGCTGACGAAGCATTGGGTCCTCCGATCCATTAGCCCTTACGTTGCTCGCACAGTAGTGCCTGACTTTTTTAATCTCGTTCACGTCACAAACGACGGCGCTGCATTTGGATCCTTCAAAGGCAACAATGCTTTCTTCATTGGAATTTCCATTGTCGCATTGGTAGTTGTGACAGTTCTGCTGGTGCGACCCCGCCGGTGTGACCAATGGCGGGATGTATCGCTTGCACTTCTGCTTGCGGGGATACTGGGAAATCTAACGGATCGTCTGCTTTACGGACACGTGATCGACTTTCTTCTTTTTAACCTGCATGTCCGCTACGCCGATCCCTGGCCTGCATTTAACGTCGCCGATTCGTGCATCTCGATTGCGGTAGTGCTGTTTATCATTCACTCGTTCAGGAAGCAGGAACATCCTGCCGAGCAAGAACACAGGTAGGGGCGATTGACCTCAATCGACCAGCACCTGATGGTCATCATGCATGAACCGGGCGGTTCGGGTGAACCGCCCCTACCGATCAACCCGTGAAATCTTCGCCCATGGAAACGACCGCGCAAAAAGTCACGGCGCGTTTGCGCGAACATGGGCACATCGCGTACTTCGCAGGCGGTTGCGTACGCGACATGGTGCGCGGTTTGACACCTAAAGACTACGACATCGCGACTGATGCACGCCCTGAAACTGTGCAGGCGCTTTTCCCGCGCACGTACGCGGTCGGCGCGCATTTCGGTGTAATTATTGTGCTGGAGGACGGCTTTCAATTTGAGGTAGCCACGTTTCGCTCCGACGACGCTTACATCGATGGCAGGCACCCAAGCGCGGTGCATTTTTCATCGCCGGAGCAAGACGCCAGGCGACGCGATTTCACTATTAACGGAATGTTTTACGATCCCGTGGCAGGCGAGGTGATTGATCTCGTGGGCGGGCAGCCCGACATCGCCGCAAAATTAGTGCGCGCAATTGGCGATCCGGCGAAAAGATTTTCCGAAGATCGGTTGCGCATGCTGCGGGCGGTCAGGTTTGCCGCGGTGCTCGATTACCAGATCGATAAAGAAACCTGGGGCGCGCTGCTGGCCAATGCGGGTTCGATCAATCAGATCAGCGCGGAACGAATTCGCGACGAACTGGTGCGGATTTTTTTGTCGCCAAATCGCGTGCGCGGGTGGGACTTACTCGATGCCAGCGGTCTCATGCGTGCAATTCTGCCGGAGATCGATGCGATGAAAGGTGTTTTGCAGCCCAAACAATTTCATCCCGAAGGCGACGTGTTCGTGCATACTCGGCTCATGCTGTCGTTGCTCTCTGGGACAGTCTCCGTTCCGCTGGTTTTCGCAGTGCTATTTCACGACGTGGCCAAGCCGGTGACCGCGATGGTAGATCAAACGGGCCGCATCCGGTTCAACGAACATGACCGAATCGGCGCGCAAATGACCGAGGCGATCATGAGGCGCTTGCGATTCTCAGGCACTGAAATCGAAGCGACAGTTGAAATGGTCAGGCAACACATGGTTTTCAAAGACACGCCGAAAATGCGAGTCGCGAAGCTGAAGCGGTTCATGGCGCGACCAACCTTCAAGGAAGAACTGGAGCTGCATCGCGTTGATTGCGAAAGCAGTCATCGCATGTTGGACAATTACGAATTTTTGCTGCGCAAACGCGACGAATTCGCAAATGAACCGATCATCCCGCCTCCGCTGGTGCGCGGTGATGATTTGATGGCGCTCGGCTTAAAGCCTGGTCCGGAATTTGGCAAGATCCTCGAAGCGGTCGAAACGCGACAACTGGAGGGAACGCTACGGACGCGGGAAGAAGCGCTCGATTGGGTAAAACACGAATACTCGTTACAGAGTTAAAGTAGTTACATGGTTCAATGGAACTGCACTCGTCCGATGTAACTTTGTAACCCTCTTCTAACTTTCAAACTCGAATGAGAATTCTGATGAGCAGTGCGGAGGGACCCCCGATGCAGGGAGCAGGCGCGCTGGTAGATGTCATGGACGCGTTGCCGAGCGCGCTGCGTGATCGTGGGCACGAGGTCAGCGTGGCGCTGCCATTCTATCGTGAGATTCGACGGAATCGCGCGTTCAAAAAAAAGGACACCGGTATAACTGTCGAGGTGCAAGTCGGCGATACCACTCACGTCGCACGGTATCTGGAGGGCCGTAGCGCAAGCGGCGTTCAGTTGTTCTTCATCCACTGCGATGAATTTTTTGATCGCCCTGGAATTTACGGCGAGCGCGGTAAGCCATACGAAGACAACGCCGCGCGATTTATTTTTCTCTGCAAAGCAATCGTCGAGCTAGCCCGGCGATTGAGACCGCAATTGGAGATTCTGCACGTGCACGATTGGGCGCCAGCGTTGGTGCCTGTGTTTGGGCATGCGCACGGACTGCCTTTCGGCACGGTCTTGACCATCCACCACGTTGCCGACCAGGGTAGCTTCTGGGGACTCGATTTTCATCTTATGAATTTGCCGGAGCAGTTCTTCACGATGCACGGCGTGGAATTTTTCGGACGGCTAAATTTTCTCAAGGGCGGCATTCTTTACGCCGACCGAATTACCACTGTGAGTGAGCATTACAGGCGCGAAATTCTGACACCCGAAGGTGGATGCGGCTTGGACGGGGTCTTGCGTGAGAATGCGCATCGGTTCAGCGCAATTTTGGACGGCGTAGATTACACGCGGTGGAACCCGGCCTCGGATCGTTTGATTCCCGCGCGATACGATGGAAGACGGCTGCGTGGAAAAGGAGTCTGTCGTGAGGCGCTGCTGAAGCAAATGAACCTCGCGCCCGAGCCGCGCGGTCCGGTTTTCGGAATGGTGACTCGCGTAGTCCAGGAAAAAGGTTTCGAAATCCTCGTGCCGCTGCTTGACCGCCTGCTTTGGGACGACGTTCGCTTGATCATTCTCGGCGAGGGTAATCCCGCGTTTGAAACGGCGCTGGCTGTAACAGTCAAAAAATTTCCTGCCAAGTTTGCTTACCAAAAAGATTACGACGAGAAAGTGGCGCACTTGATTCAGGCGGGCATGGACATCAGCCTGATTCCATCTCGCTTCGAACCCGCGGGTTTAGGCGCGATGTACAACTTGAAATACGGCGCACTCCCGGTCGCGCGCGTGACCGGTGGGATTCAGGAGATCATCGAAGACTACAATCCGACGACGGACAGCGGTTATGGTTTTCTGTGTTACGAATATTCAAGCGACGCTTTCTGGGACGCGATGAAGCGTGCGCGTCAAATCTTTCGCGACCAAGATCTTTGGATAAAGCTGATGAAACGCGCGATGGCGCGCAATTTTTCGTGGGACGTATCTGCGCAACATTATGAGGCTCTGTATTCGGAGCTCGTGGGCGCGCCCGGTAGAGCTGCGGCGTAAAATTAAGCTCGCTTCGCCTCCAGGGTTTCCGTTTGCCAAGCGCTCTTAGATGTGGAATTATGGCCGGCTTTTTCTCCCCAGAGAAACTATGACTTACGCAATCATCAGGACTGGTGGCAGGCAATTTCGCGTCGCGGAAGGCGACACGGTCGATGTCGATCTTCTCGATGTCGAGCCTGGCAAGACTGCCACGTTTGGTGATGTCTTGTTATTTGCCGATGGGAAAGACATAACTCACGGCAACCCGCTCGTTTCCGGAGCAAAGGTGACCGCTGAAGTTCTCGAGCAACGTAAGGACAAGAAAGTCTTCGCGTTTAAGTACAAGCGGCGCAAAGGTTATCACCGCACGGTCGGCCACCGGCGCAAATTGACGCGTGTGAAGATTAAGACAATCGACGTTGGATCCAAGAAAACGGGTTCGAAAAAATCAGAGTAGATCGAACACCAACCTTAAAACATTAAAGTTCCGTCATGGCTCATAAAAAAGGACAAGGCAGTGTTAAGAACGGGCGCGACAGCGTCAGTAAACGGTTGGGCGTAAAAAAATTCGGCAGCGAGACGGTTCTGGCCGGTAACATCATTGTACGTCAGCGCGGCACAAAATTCTTGCCAGGGAAAAACGTAGGGCTGGGTCGCGATTACACAATTTTTGCTCTGATAGATGGGAGCGTGCGCTTCGATCGTGGCGGGCGACGCGTGAATATAGATCCCGCGGCAGGTTCTTCGTCGTCTTGAGCGGCGACCGCAGTCGAAAGATCCTGTCGAAAAACATCAAGGTTAAGGTCCCTCGACTTCTCGGGATGACAATGCTTGTCTGGCGCTCAGGCGTTGCGGTATAAAGGTGTTTGTGATGATGAAATACCAAACCTTTCTCCTTTTTGGTGCGCCCGGCAGCGGTAAAGGCACGCAGGGCAAAACGCTTGGCACCATCCCACGTTATTATCACTGTGCTTGTGGCGACGTCTTTCGCTCCATCGACACGCGCACAAAGGTCGGTAAGGCATTCCTTGAGTATTCGAGTAAAGGCCAGCTCGTTCCGGACGATATCACTGTAGAGCTTTGGCGGGCGGCAATCGATGCGGCCGTAGACGCGCACAAGTTCAAGCCGGATATCGACACGCTCGTGTTGGACGGCATTCCCCGAAACGTGGGTCAGGCCAAGATCATGAATGACATGATCGACGTAAAAAAGGTGTTCCACCTTGCTTGCCCCGATCGCGAAACGTTGTTTTACCGGCTCAAGAAACGTGCGCTGAAGGAGAATCGTTTGGACGATGCGAACGAAGAGGTCATTAAGCGGCGTCTTGATATTTACGAGAAAGAATCGAGGCCAGTGTTGTCATATTACTCGAAAGAGCTGGTCACCGTAGTTGACGCGATTCAGCCGCCCGTGAAAGTTCTGCTCGATATCCTAGAGAGCGTGAACGACGGCGCGTATGAATCAACAGCAGTTTGAGAGCTTTACAGCCTCCAGTCTTTATTGCCAAAAATGTAAAGTCGCGATGCCCGTGCGCGAACGGCTTTTGTTAGTCCTGCCTGACCGCGAGATTTTCGATTACCTCTGCACGGGATGCGGATCGTCGGTAGGCCGGCGTGAAGTTACCGCTGGTGAGAAGATGATGGCGCAAGCGATGGGCAAGCGTCGTCCGCGTCGGTCCGCCAGGCTGCGCTGACGCCACAACTCAAGAATGCGAATCGTCTTTATCGGCACAGGCGAGATCGGACTGCCCACGCTACAAGCGTTGCTAGCCTCCGAGCACGAAGTCGTTGCGGTCGTTACTCAACCGGACAAGCCCGTCGGGCGCGAGCAGCGGATTGAACCGCCGCCAATTAAAAAGGAGGTCGCTAAAACCAGAATCCCGATTCTCCAACCCACGCGAATTAAAGCAGCCGTCGAAAACATCCGCGACCTCACGCCCGATGCAATTGTTGTTATTGCCTACGGCCAAATTCTCCCGCGTGATGTGCTTGAGCTTCCACGCGTGGCTTGTTTGAATCTGCACGCGTCCCTTCTTCCGCGCTGGCGAGGCGCCGCGCCAATTCAAGCCGCGATTGCCGCTGGCGATGCTGAGACGGGCATTACCGCGATGTACATGGATGAAGGACTCGACACGGGCGATGTGCTGTTGCAGCGCAATCTCGAAATTCTGCCAAACGACACAGGTGGATCATTGCATGATCGCCTGGCGCAAATTGCTCCCGAGGCGTTGCTTGAATCTTTGCGACTCGTTGCGGCCGGGACCGCGCCCCGGATTGCGCAGGACAATGCACACGCGACTCATGCTCCAAAGCTGAAACGTGAACATGGCTTCATCGATTGGTCCGAATCAGCTGAAGCTATTGAAAGAAAAATCCGCGCGTATAATCCGTGGCCCGGCGCATTCATGAAATTGGATAATCAAAATCTTAAAATTTTTTCCGCGTCAGTGGTCGACCTCACTGGTCGACCGGGAGAAATTTTGCGCAGCGACCAGGACTTGATCGTTGCCACTGGCAAAAACGCACTTTCTCTCGCCGAAGTGCAACGAGAAGGGAAACGGCGAATGGCCGCCGCGGAATTCCTGCGCGGACATGCGGGGCTTGTTCGCGGGCCGGGATAATTGTGGTGGGGCGCGCCACTCCGCGCGCGCCGCATGAGCGGCAAAGGACTGGCGGGAAGAGGACTGCTAGCCTACCGGCGGCGATGTGTGTCGATCCACGCATTTTACTTTCCAAGCATGGCCATCTTCTGTTTGGATGATCCTTCGCGGCTATGGAACCAGAAGCACCAGTCTACGAACGAATCGTGCTAAAGCTGAGTGGCGAAGCGATGCAACAGCCCGGCGGGCGGGACAATATCTCACCGCCGGTCGTGCGTGAGATCGCCGAACGCGTGAAAGAAGTTCGCCATCTGGGCGTGGAAGTCGCGATCGTGATCGGTGGCGGCAACATCTGGCGAGGACTTTCCGCGGCGGACCGCGGCATGGATCGTACGACCGCGGATTATATGGGAATGCTTGCCACAGTCATCAACGCTCTCGCATTGCGAAGCACGCTCGAGCAAATCGGAGTCGAAGCCCGCGTCCAAACCGCCATTCAAATGAACAATGTGGCCGAGCCGTTCATCCTGGGTCGCGCCGTTCGGCATCTGGAGCTGGGCAGAGTTGTCATTTTCGGTGCCGGCACTGGTAATCCTTATTTTTCCACCGACACAACGGCAGCACTGCGCGCCAGCGAGATTCGCGCCGACGTGATTCTCAAGGCCACAAAGGTCGATGGCGTTTATGATCGCGATCCGAACAAGTTTCCGGACGCGCGCCGTTACGACCGGCTGACGTTCACCGAAGCGCTTACGAAGCGTCTCCAAATCATGGATTCGACCGCGTTCAGTCTCTGTATGGACAACAGGATTCCAATCGTTGTGTTCAACATGTACGAGCCGGGAATCCTGCGCGACGCCGTGCTGGGACGAAACGTTGGAACTCTGGTTTGCGATGAAGCTCTACCAAAGTAAACATTCAGCGATATGAGCACGGATGACATCCTCCTCGAAGCCGAGATGACGATGGAGAAAAGCGTCGATTACATGGTGCACGAATTCGCCGCAGTGCGCACAGGCAAGGCCTCGCCTGGCCTTGTGGAGAACGTGGATGTGCACGCGTACGGATCGGCCATGAAACTTAAGCAGCTTGCCTTAATCACGACGCCCGAGGCGCGCTTGCTTGTTGTTCAGCCTTTCGATGCCGGCACTGTTCAAGACATCGAGAGGGCGCTCAAGGAATCAAAGATCGGGATTACACCCGCAGTCGATGGCAAAATTATTCGATTACCGATCCCTGAGCTTTCAGAGGAGCGTCGAAAAGAACTCGTGCGCGCGCTCGGGAAAATGGCCGAAGAAGCGCGGGTGCGTGTGCGCTCGAACCGGCGCACTGCCATCGATGAAGCGAAGAAACTCAAGGGCTCCGGCGGTTTGACCGAGGATCAATTGCGCGATGTGGAAGGCGAGGTGCAGAAACTCACCGATCGCTTCGTTAAATCCATCGATGACCACCTCAAGCACAAAGAAGCCGAGGTCATGAAGGTATAGCCGCTTCTCGCTCGTCGTCGTACTCGCTCTCGGAACACTGCGTCGCGAACCGGGGACGACGGGAAGCGAGGACCAGTTCAGGCAACCGGACAATTCTCAGACGAATTCAAACAGCAAAACTTTCGCCGCACGAGCAATGGGCGACGGCGTTGGGGTTCGTCACTTTGAAGCCGCCTTTTTGCAAATCTTCGCTGTAATCGAGCACGGAGCCGCTAACGAATAACGCGCTCTTTGGGTCGACGACGAGTCGCACGTTCTGAGTCGGAACAAGAATGTCGCGTTCCACCGGGCCTTCGACTAAGTCCATCACATATTGAAGACCGGAACAGCCGCCACCGACCACCTTGAGACGAAGTGCTCCCTGCGGTTGGCCTTTTCCTTCGAGCAATGAGGCTAGTTTCTGAGCCGCTCTATCGGTGACGCTGATCAGGCGCTCGTTGCCGACCTTATAGTTGATCGTCGGTGTCTGTGTGGTCATCAGGTTCCCGTAAACATTATCCGTTTTGGACTGCTTTGCGAAGTAACTCTGCTACCTCGTTCTGCACAATTTCCAATTCGTCCAAACGCAATTGCGGATCAGGCACGATGAACACGTCGCCTGTGTTGCCTTGTTCGTAAATGAGCACACGCCTCCCGCCGTCGCGGGATTCGGTCTTCACTTGTTTCAAAACACGTTTTCGTTCGAGCATCGCCGCCAGGACGTAGCAGGCGTTTGCAGGCGGTGAATCCGACGCGATTAGACGGCGAAAAAGTTGCTCTGCATTTTCCTTAGGCACGGCTTCGACCGGCTTGGGCAACAATGGTTCGTAACGAGATTTCCAAAATGAAAAAGGCCGAATGTTTTCATTTCGGTTTTGCCACGCTTCTTCGCTCAAATCCTCGCGTCGGTAGCCATCGGCGCCGTGATACAGAAGGGTGTAAAAATATTCGCCAGGCACAAATGGCCGCTGCGTCACAGCGCAGGAATCCGCGCGATGCTTGATCGCCCATTCGCTTGAGAGCGGGTTCATTGCGCAACTATACGACGCCAGGCAAGTGGATTTAAGCTGGGCGCTTCGCGATTCGACGCCCGAAGATAGAGCAAGTAGAGACCAACACCCGCGAAAAGAATGTTTGGCGTCCACGCGGCAATCCATCCGGGCACGCGATCACCTTCGCCGAGCGCGAGAAAAAGATGTACAAGGAAGTTATTCGAGAATACGAGGATCACTGCCGCCGCAACACTCGATAGAACACCGCGACGCGAGTACCCGATTCCGAGCGGCGCGGCAATACACACAACCACCAGGCACGTCCACGGTAGCGCCAGCCTATATTGGAAATGAGTCCGAAAGGGGGCCAATAATGTCGGCGGAAAATCCGCATTGAAGCGCAGGTAGTCGTGCAATTCCGGCACGCTCAGGGATTCCGCTTGCACGTTCGCGCTGGTCAGTCGAAAGGGGGTTTCGCTCCAGTGTTCGATGCTTAGCGTAGGCTGAAACTCTTCTTTGGTCATGTTTCCAGCCGCATCGTAGTAAGCGAGCCGCACGTTCTCCAAATCCCACGTCTTTGTTTGAGGCCGGTAATACGCGCGAGCGGCAACGTAGCTCATGACGATGTTGTCCTTCGCGTCTTGTTGGAGCACCTGCACGTTGTTGAACGTGTTCTCGCCGAGGCGAAAATTTTGAATAAACCAGGTACGCAGATCGGTACGGTTGCGAAAGACTTGCCCCTGAATGTTGCGCCCGGGCCGCGACTGCGCTTCTGAGAGAAAAGTCTTGCGTGCCAGTTCCGCATGAGGCGCGAGCGAATAGTTGAGCGCCATGCTCACTGCTACCGTTAGCAGACCGATGACGATAAGCGGTAGCAGAATACGGGGAAGGCTCACGCCTGACGTGAGCATGGAAACAATTTCGTTCGCCCGCGACATTCGCCCAAGTGCAAAAAGAAGTGATAGCAGAAGCGCAACGGGCAGCAGGATAATGAACACCTGCGGGATCTGTGTGGCGTAATAGCGCACGACCAGCAACAGTGGAATATGATTGTCAATGAAACTCGAGATATTGTCGCTGACGTCGAAGATGAGCCAAATCGAAGTGAA
>DATARG010000068.1:0-6672 GCA_036264275.1 Candidatus Udaeobacter sp.
TACCGCGGTTTCTGGTGACTGCTATGCAACTCCGAGTTGCGGAGTTTTCAGCAAAGGCTGCCAGAGTTCGAAGCGCGAGGCGTCCGGGTTGTGGGCATCAGCGTCGATCCGCCAGAGATGAGTCGATCGCAGGCGCAAAAGTCCGGCTACACCTTCCCGCTGCTTTCCGATACCAACGCCAAAATTATTCGTCGATATGATGTGTTGCATCCGCACGCCGGACCGAAAGGAACAGACATCGCACGGCCGGCTGAATTTCTTCTCGATTCAAATGGCATCGTTCGCTGGGTGAATCTTACTGAGAACATCGCCGTGCGTGCCCGACCCGAGCAGGTGCTGCAAGCTTTCAGCGAACTTCAGTCCGCAGGCCAATGATTGACGCCGCTTTGCCGAATCAATAGGTTGAGCGCTCGTGAATTCGGAACTGGAACAACTGCTCGTCCTCCAGGATCGACAACAAAAGATCAGACACATCCAGGCCGAGATTAGAACGCTGCCGCTGGAACGCGTGTATCTTGAGTCGCAACTGACCGCAACCGCAGCGAGCGTCGACGCGCTGAAACTGAAAGCGCGCCAGGTTGAAGTCCAGCGCAAAAATCTCGAACTCGATGTCGGCACGCGCAACGAAAGCATCGCACGGCTCAAGACACAGCAGTATCAAACCCGGAAAAATGATGAGTTTCAGGCGATCAGTCACGAGATCGAGCGGTTCGGAAACGAAATTCGCAAACTCGAGGATCAGGAACTCGAATTAATGATCGAGGGCGACAAGCTCAAAAGCGAAATTGAGGCGGCCGATAAAAGCGCGCGGGCAACGAAGGACAGCATCTCACGCCAACTCGCCGATCTCGAAGCCAAATCAAAAGCGCTGGGATCCCAGCAACAGGAATTCGAAAGAGAGCGGGAAGCGCTTGCATCTAAAATCGACGCGGATTTGCTCGATCAGTTTGAGCGCCTGTTCAACAGTAAAGGCGACGCTGCGATCGTCGCCGTGGAGCATGGTGTTTGCACCGGCTGCCATATGAAAGTAACCACTGCCACAGCATCTCGAGTCAAAGCGGGAAAGGAAATCGTCAACTGCGAGCAATGCGGACGGATTTTGTACCTCGGGCAATAACAGGAAATCTTCCTCTTCCGCTTCTTCTCAATCTGCCTCTGACAAGCAAAGACACAGAGGAAAATTCGGAGTCAGACGTTAAATCGAAACAGAATCACGTCGCCGTCGCGCACTTCGTATTCTTTTCCTTCCAGGCGCAATTTGCCCGCTTCGCGTGCTTTTGCGAAAGAACCAGCTGCGATGAGATCGTTGTAGTGGATCGTCTCCGCTGCGATAAAACCACGCTCAAAATCGGAATGAATTGCACCTGCAGCGGCGGGCGCTTTGTCCCCGGCGTGAATGGTCCATGCGCGTGTCTCTTTTTCGCCAGTGGTAAAAAACGTGCGCAACCCGAGCAGATGATAGACCGCGCGAATGAGCGCATGGACACCGCTGTCTTCTACGCCGAGACCGCGCAAATATTCGAGTGCCTCGTCCTCGCTAAGATCAACCAGCTCGCTCTCGATTTGCGCGCTGACTACAATGGCTTCGGTAGCGAAATGGTGGTTTGCGTAATCCTGGACGGCAACGACGCGTTTCGCGGTGCTGTAGCCTGGGGTGTTGACTCCGGCAGGATCGCCATTGCGTGGCTCGGTGTCGCCGCGTTGAGCGCTCGCCGCAACAGAGGCCAGGTCTGATTCCGCCACGTTGCAGGCGAAAATTGTCGGCTTTGACGTCAACAGGAAGAAACCTCGCGCGATTGCCTTCTCTTCGGGAGTCAACTCGCCAGTAACCGCGGGCTTTCCGCGGTCGAGATGGACAAGTAATTTTTCGATGATCCCGCTTTCAATGATTGCCGTTTTCTCCCCGGCGTGCACTTGCTTCTGTATTCGGTCACGCCGCTTCTGTAAGGAAGCCAGATCAGCCAGCACGAGCTCGGTATTTATGACTTCGATATCGCGAATGGGATCAATAGTCGCGCTGACGTGATGCACGTCTGGATTTTCAAAACAACGCACCACCTGGACGATCGCTTCCACCTCGCGAATGTGATGAAGGAACTGATTCCCAAGCCCTTCACCTGCGCTCGCGCCTTTTACCAAGCCCGCGATATCCACAAACTCGATCGCTGTGGGTGTGATTTTCTTCGACTCAGAAATCTCCGCGATTCTTGTGAGGCGGGGATCGGGCACGATGACCACACCCACGTTTGGATCAATCGTGCAGAAGGGATAATTCTCCGCCGGCGCCTTATGCGTGCGTGTAACCGCATTAAAAAGCGTCGATTTTCCAACGTTCGGCAACCCGACAATTCCAGCGCTTAGCATTTAGCCACAAATGAACACGGATTTACACGGATGATTTTCGCGCCACGGACAATCTGTGTTCATCTGTGTAATCCGCGGCTAGAATCTTTCGGGCCGGCGGGATTCGAACCCAGGACCTGTCGCGGCGGCGACCGCTCTACCATTGCAATTGATCAAGTTCGTCGCGACCTCGGCCCGTTTTGTAATATTGTTCCCTTCTTGCGGCGTCAGCGCGAAGAGAAAACGTTTCGCTGTGGCTAGAGTCCATGGCACACCATGACGCGTGGCCTTGGAATGGCCAAGATTATGGCGCCGAACGCGCGTCTCAAGATTCTCGCAGGAGCCGACGTAGCGGCGACCGGTCTTTTGGCTTTTAAGCACGTATAAGTGAAACATTAAATTATATCGGGCCGGCGGGATTCGAACCCACGACCTCTTGAACCCCATTCAAGCGTTCTACCAAGCTGAACTACGGCCCGAAGTTGACGAAGAACATTGTCTATTTGTTAAAAATCGCGAGAAGCAATTGCCAGGATTCTCGCCGCCTGTCCTCGCGGCGACCGAACTGCCAGGATCGCCACGGCGAATCCGTCCTGTGGCGGACTGTAATACAGACTGATTTGCTGCAAATTATTGACCAACCGTAGAGAAATAGCGAGAGGCGCGATAAAATGAAAACTGTCATTCCAAGTAATGCCTTTGTTCATTCGGTCGCAATCGCAGTATCTCTCTTTGCGATCGGCTCGGTTGGCGCTCAGTCGCCGAACCATATCGAGTTAAACGCAAGTGCCTTTAAATTCGCCATCGAGCTGATCACAGAGAGACAAGTAATTGCGGATGGCAAAGGTGCGTGGACCGAACATCGCCCTTCAGCCGACGAAGAGAATGACTTTATTCGCTTTCATGGCTTCGCACAGTATGCCAAATGGTATCTCGGCATCGATCGTCGTTTTCCAGAGAATTCGAAGCGAAGATACAAGTTTCCTTACGGCGATTTCAAAAATGTGCATCGGTGCGGGTTGCTCGCGGCAAAAGCCAGAGCCCGGCTTTACCGGTACGAGCAGATAAACAACGCGGCGGCAGAATTGCAGGCGGCATTAGAGCAAGCGCATTGAAACAGATATTCGCGAAGGAAGGCATATGCATTGCTTCGCCGCGAATTTGCGACGCTAAGCTTGCCAGGCCGTTAAGAACGCGTCGATCAACTCAGGTAAATCGTTGCTGTATCCGCCCTCAAGGACGACTGAGACCGGAGTATCGATTTTGCGTAACCACTCGCCGAATAATGCGAAGTCTTCGCGCTCGAGTGTTAACTGCAACAGAGGATCGTGAGCATAAGCATCGAACCCCGCTGAGACCAGAAGCAAATCAGGTTGGAAAGCGATTAACTTATCGAGAGAGCGCCGCGCGACATCCATAATTCGCTCGCGCGGTGTGTACGGTGCGATGGGATAATTATCGATGTTCGCAAACGATTTCGCTCCAGTCCCGGGATAGGCTGGAAACTGATGAATCGAGGTGAATCGAATTTGCTCATTGTGCGCTACAATTGCCTCGGTCCCGTTCCCGTGATGTCCATCAAAATCCCAAATGGAAATCCGTTCAGCGCCGTTTTTCAATGCATTGAGCGCGGCGACGGCAACGTTGCTGAAATAACAGAAACCCATTGCGCGATCTCGCGTGGCGTGATGTCCCGGCGGGCGCATCAAACTGAAGGCGGCCTCGCCGCGAAACGCCGAACGCGTCGTCTCGATTGCTGCACCAGCTGAACGGCGGGCGTGCATTTCAATGTTTGGATAAAGCGGGGTATCGGCATCAAAATGTTCGCGCGCGGCGGCGACGTCTTCGACATGCTCTGGCGAATGTGCGCGCAGCAACTGCGCATCCGTCGCTCCAACCGGCTTTTGCCATTTCCAATCGAGATGTCGATCCTTTAGCAATGGTGTCGTGCGCGCGATTCGCTCTGGCCGTTCCGGGTGACCGGGACTCGAATATTCCAGACAGCTCGGGTCGTAAAAAATCGTCATGGAGCTTGCAAGCTAGCCTTCCAACGCATATTCGACGATCACGATGCTTAGCGGCCAGAAAATTGTAGTGGTGATGCCTGCGTACAACGCCGCGCGCACGCTACGCCAAACGTACGACGAAGTCATGGCGCACGGCATCGTCGACCTGGTGATTGTTGTGGACGACGCCAGCCATGATGAAACCGCGGCAATCGCGCGCACCCTCCCAAACGTGCAGGTCGAGGTGCATCCGGAGAATCGCGGTTACGGCGCCAACCAAAAGACTTGTTATCGGCTGGCATTGGCCGCAAGCGCAGACATCATCATCATGATCCACCCCGATTATCAGTATACGCCGCAGCTGATTCCGGCGATGGTGGCTCTGGTGGCCAGTGGCCTCTATCCTTGTGTGCTGGCTTCACGGATCCTTGGCGGCGGTGCCCTCCGCGGCGGCATGCCTTGGTGGAAATATGTCTCAAATCGTTTCCTCACGCTGGTGGAGAATCTCCTTGTCGGGGCGAAGCTGTCGGAATATCACACTGGGTATCGCGCGTTTTCACGACGACTGTTGGAGCGGCTGCCGCTAGAGAAAAATTCCGACGACTTCGTTTTCGACAATCAGATCCTTACTCAGATCATTGCGCTCGGCTGTGCGATCGGCGAAGTCACGTGTCCGGCTCGGTACATGCCGGAGGCGTCTTCCATCAATTTCCGCCGAAGTGTACGTTATGGATTGGGCTGTCTAGCAACAGCCCTGCGCTTTCGTCTTGCGGACTGGGGGTTGGCGCAGCCGGTTGTTAACCATCAGTTGGAACCCAAACCACCGGTCTAGTATCCTCCTCGCACGACGTAGTGACCGTGAATCCATACCCGCTGGCCATTTCGCACTCTCCAATGTCCCGGTCTCCAGACGTAATACGTGCGACCTACGTAATAACCAGGGCCGCGAACGTAGTAAGGGCGGTCGCCCACCTCAATTGAGACGGCAGCCGTCCCCGGATAACCGCCGCCATAATAAGGGCCACCGGAATAAGGCCCACCGCCGTAATACGGTCCATATCCCGGATACCCGCTATAATATCCTTCGCAGCCCCATAAGCCAGCTGCGGTCGAAGTTAAAATCAAAACGATTGAGAGCCAGTTCAATCCAGTCTTCACCCTGTGCTCCGCTGAGATTCCTTTTGTCTGTGCCTGACCAATAACGTTTGCGTTCATACATTGATTATACGGATTAGGACTAAGTTTTACGCGCTTGGCTTATTGAAACAGGATGCAGTAGCACCAAGAACTCGCATTACCACAAGGCGGCTACACGACGCCCTGGTCGAGCATCGCATCGGCCACTTTTACGAAGCCAGCGATGTTGGCGCCGACCACGAGATTGCCCGGCTTGCCGTACTCTTCCGCGGTGTCCCACGAGACTTTGAAGATCGTAGACATGATGTGCCGCAATCGCGAATCGACCTCTTCTCGTGGCCACGGCAAGCGCATGGAATTTTGGCTCATCTCGAGACCAGACGTGGCAACGCCTCCAGCGTTAGCCGCTTTCCCAGGGCCGAACAGGATTTTTTTCTCAATGAACAAATCAACCGCTGCCGGCACGCTCGGCATGTTGGCTGCCTCAGACACAAGGTAACAACCGTTATCGACCAGTTTCTTACCGTCCTCGGCGGTGATTTCGTTCTCGGTCGCACACGGAAACGCGCAATCGCACTTTATGCCCCAAGGCCGCTGGCCAGCGACATATTTGGATCCCCGGAACTTTTTCGCGTACTCGCTGATGCGCCCGCGGCGTACATTCTTAATGCTCATGACGAAGGCAAGTTTTTCTTCTGTGATGCCATTTTTGTCGTAGATGCAGCCACTGGAATCGGACATCGACACAGGCTTTGCACCGCATTGGAGCAGTTTCTCTACCGTATATTGCGCCGCGTTACCTGCACCTGAAACAGTGCACACCTTGCCCTCGATCGTCTCATCGCGCGTCTTAAGCATTTCCTGCGCGAAATAAACAGCGCCGTAACCAGTGGCTTCCGGTCGAATCAGCGAGCCGCCCCAGTTGAGGCGTTTTCCAGTCAGCACACCCGTAAATTCGTTCGCCAGCCGTTTGTATTGCCCAAAAAGATATCCGATCTCTCGACCTCCTACGCCGATGTCACCGGCGGGTACATCGGTGTTCGGTCCAATGTGCCGAAAGAGCTCCGTCATGAACGATTGGCAAAATCGCATGACCTCTCGATCGGTTTTGCCTTTCGGATCGAAGTCTGAGCCGCCTTTGCCGCCACCCATCGGCAAACCGGTCAGCGAATTCTTAAACACTTGT
>DATARG010000209.1:0-3872 GCA_036264275.1 Candidatus Udaeobacter sp.
CGCGTGGATGAATGAAGAGAACGGTGAGGCCGGATCAAAGCAGTACGCGAAGGATCACGAGAAAGAGATATCAAATCAGTTTGCAGCGATGGAAACAGACGAAGGCGCTGGTCATCCGATTGGCGTTAACATCAAAGCAAAACCCGATGCGAAGAAGATGTTTGAGCCCGTGGCGGAGATCCTGCAGGAATCAGGCGCGGGTATACTCGATTTGGTTGAACACTGCGGAGCCGACATCGAGCCGCTCGAGAAAGCCGGTGTGCCGGCTTTTAGTCCGATTCAAGATAGCCGTTTCTACTTCAACTATCACCACACGGCCGCGGACACCCTGGATAAAATTGTGCCGAAAGAATTAGCGGAAAATTCTGCTGTGGTGGCGGTGGTTGCGTACGCGCTGGCAAACATGGAGCAGCCATTGCCACGGTAACAGCAGCGTCGGAGGGGCCTGAGCGCCCGGGCAGTCGCGGCACTAAGGCCACTCCCACTTTGCTAACGCTTTAAATTGCGCGCCTCGTTGAGCACAAAGTTCGCCAGGCGACGTCCGCGATTGCGAACAAATCGCCACGGCCCGGCATCGACGAAATAGGTGAGAAGGATGCTATCGCGTGTTTTTACCTCCGGCCCGACCGGGTCGGCCGAATGCCATGTATTGTCCGCTACGGCGAACGCGTAACCTGTATTCGGTGAAAAAGGCATCTGCGCCTTCTTCGGCTTCCGTCCGTTAGGCAGCACCTCGTGAAAGATTGTGCCGATGTGCGGCGTGGAATTGTCGGCCGGTAAATAAAATTGAACGGTAATCCCTTTCCAAAGACTGACGGTGTGCTTGAAAATACGGTACCCAGGAATGTCTCGCGTCAGGATCGGTACCGGATACATGGTCACCTTTGCGAAGTTTTCGCCGAACCGGCCTTTCAGTCCTAGCGCCAATCGCTGGACGAAAGCAGATTGCAATTCCTTGGAACGCAACACGCGACCGGTTGCATCCCATACTGCGCGTTTTTTCGGCGG
This sequence comes from Candidatus Udaeobacter sp., assembly GCA_036264275.1. GTDB lineage: Bacteria > Verrucomicrobiota > Verrucomicrobiia > Chthoniobacterales > UBA10450 > Udaeobacter. The sequence continues at coordinate 1,009 of DATARG010000209.1, forward strand.
TAAATGTCGAATGTACTCGGGAAAAAGATCGATCTTCGTGCGAGTCGGTTTTCCATCCGCCCTGCTGCTACCGATCTTGCTTTTGCCGGACATCGCCCGGTAATCCTCGGTCACTGGCATCGCTTCGACCATCCGCGCGTAGAAGTCATCCGGAAAAATTCGGTCAAAATGCAAATGATGGAAAGGCGCATCATCGGCATGAGATTGTCGTACTGACTCGACAACAAATTGGATAAGGGCCGACTCAGACTTTTCCATCGATTATGTTTCAGGCGGCTAATTTAAGAATGCCATTCTGTTGCGCAATGGATAACCCACCTGTAGTCAGCCAGTATTCATGGCTAAATATTCGGGATGAAGAATGAGTGAAACAACTGAAAGGCGTTCACTTCTTTCGCGTGTTGGTCGCTGGGCGGCGGAACTACTCCTCGTTTTCGTCGGCGTTTACGCGGCGTTTTGGCTGAACAACTATCAGCAACGCCAGCAGGATGCAGAACGACGCGACCGGATCCTTGCGTCGATCGAGCAACTTCTACAGCAAGGCATCGAGAGCGGAAAAATTAATCGTGCGAAACAGGAACAAAGCGCCGCGGAATTTCAACGTGCGCTCGAAGCCGGTGAGATGCCGCCGCTGCAGCCGTTTGTGTTCATCACGGACTACAGTCCGGGGGACTTTGCGACAATGCTTCAATCCGGCGGCAACCAACTGCTTGACCTGGAGACGCTGACTGCTCTGCGCAATGATGAATCGGTTATCCGCTGGGGACTTAGCGGCATGGCGCGTTATCAAAAACTAAGTGACGAACTGATCGTACCGAATCTAAACCAGGACATTTCTTTCTTTTACGATCCCAGCACCAAAAAATTGCGAAAACAATTCGAGATATATCCCGAAGCTCTGCAAGCCAATGTGAAATTTGCCATCGACCTGGAAAGAACCCACACGGAGCTGCTCACACGAATCCAAGCAGAACGCCAACAAAATCACTAAAATGAACCTAACGAGTCGAATATGCGCACTCCCGCTGTGCATGTTGGCCGCGAATTTTGCCTCCGCTGCGGATTATCCGACGCCGACCGAAGGCGATTTCACGATCCACGATTTCAAATTTCAATCCGGCGAAACTTTGCCGGAATTGCGCCTTCACTATCGCACGCTCGGCAAGCCGGAGAAGGATGAAGAGGGCAAAACGATGAACGCTATTCTCCTAATGCATGGGACAACCGGTAGCGGCGCGCAATTCATTCGCTCTGAATTTGCCGGTGAATTGTTTGGAAAAGATCAGCCGCTAGACGCGACGAAATTTTTCATCGTGCTGCCGGATGGGATTGGCCACGGCAAATCGAGCAAGCCGAGCGACGGCATGCACGCCAAATTCCCGCGCTACGGATATCGCGATATGGTAGAGGCGCAGTACCGGCTGTTAACGGAGGGACTCGGGGTGAATCACGCGCGGCTGGTGATGGGCACGTCGATGGGCGGAATGCATACCTGGCTCTGGGGCGAGCTGCATCCCGATTTCATGGATGCGCTCATGCCGCTGGCGAGTTTGCCGACGCAGATTTCGGGACGCAACCGGGCGTGGCGTCGCATGGTCATCGACGCCATCCGCAACGACCCGTCATGGCACGGTGGCGAGTACAAAACGCAACCACCCAGTTTGCGCACCGCTGCCGAGATGCTTTGGTTCATGAGCAGCAATCCGGTCCTGCGTCAGAAGGACGCGCCTTCGCTCGCGAAAACAGACGAAGTTCTGGACAAATTCGTGGAGCAAATCGTCAAGACTGATGATGCAAACGACGTTCTCTATGCGTTGGAAGCCTCACATGACTACGATCCCGGGCCGAATCTGGAAAAAATCCAGGCACCGCTTCTCGCCATTAATTCCGCCGACGACCTAATCAACCCGCCTGAGCTCGGCATTCTCGAGCACGAAATCGAGCGCATCCCGAAAGGCCGCGCAATTGTGATTCCACTCAGCGACCAAACGCGCGGACATGGCAGCCACACCATTGCCAATTTGTGGAAAGATCAGTTAGTGCAGCTGCTCGAGGAAACTGAACCAAGTCACTAGTGTGGAAGTTAAAGCGCCGATCCTTTTGGTAGCGCTTTGCTCGGCAGCTTTCCAAACTTGGCTTCCATGCCGTGTTCGATCCTTTGCTGCTTGATACTTCCTTTTTCGTTCTTGAACGTCATCAGCAGTTTCGTCATGCCTTCATTTAGCCCCTGATTTCCGGCGTCCCATTCCGACTTTGGCCTGAAGGTCACGCGAGGATAAATCTTTGCTAAATCGGGTACAGTTCTTCCTTCTCTCTGAACTCTTTCAATGATCGGGACCAACTGATCGATGTCGCCAAACGCATATCCGTTGACGTATGGACCCACCAATTGTTGGAAGGCATTTTGTGCCTGGTACAGTTCGAACCCAGGATCACCGATGCTGCCCATTTTGTCGCGATCGATCAGACTCGCAAAAAGACGCCCGCGATACTGCGCTGAATAAAACCAGTAAATTGATTCCTTCCTGAAACCCAGATTATAGAGGCGAATCGCGGCGACGTACGTTTCTGGAAAATTGAGGGTGTCCCACGACTTTTTCATTTTGGCAATCGTCGCGACAAACTCCGTTTCGTTTTTCGCGGCTAGACCACTGCTAAATGGGCCGACGTCAATAACCGGCCCTTTCGAATTGTAGTACGGCGTGACGTAAACGTCGATGTGCGCGGGGTCGGTGATGGTTTGAGCGGCAGCCAGACCGGCAGAAATGACGAAGAGGAGAGGGGCGATTGGGTTGAACTTCATTTTGGACAAGGAGGCGCAAGCTCAATCACCGCTTCACTTAACGCAAGCGTGCTCCGCATTC
>DATARG010000008.1:0-5015 GCA_036264275.1 Candidatus Udaeobacter sp.
GTCTCTTTGCTTCGAACAGGCGCTCGAAAACTCAGCGCCCGCTGCTTGGCTCCAGTGGCATACCAATCTCAGACATGATCTAATATCCAGGAATGCCGCAGGACAATGGGATGGCGTCTAAACATTTCCGGAACAATCCCAACGCCAGGTGGCCGGTTACTCGCTCGCGTGGACGATGTAGCTGCCGACTTGTTTATCGCGCTCCAGCTTTAACAGCCCACGCTTTTGCGCTTCGACGAGGAGTTCGTTGAAGGCACGGAACCCATGCGCTCGCTCGTTGAAACCGGGGTTCTGACGTTTCATCGCCTGTTTCATGAGTGAACCGCGGATCGGATAATCCTCGCCTCGCTCGGCGCGCAGCGCTTCCAAGGTTTTCCTCAGAAGATCTAGCGCTCCATCGATTGAGGGTCGATGGTCTTTACCAGTTTTCTCTCCCGGCGCGGTCGCGGCAACGCTGGGACGTTTCTTTGCTGGCTCCGCGCGCACGAGATCGTCATAATAGATAAATTCGTCGCAGTTGCTGATGAATAGGTCAGACGTTGACTTTTTAACGCCGGCGCCGATGACCGTCTTGTCATTCTCACGTAATTTGCTGACGAGCGGCGAAAAGTCCGAATCGCCGCTGATGATGACGAAAGTGTCGACGTGACTCTTCATGTAACAGAGATCGAGCGCATCGACCACCATGCGGATGTCGGCAGAGTTTTTGCCGGACTGACGCACATGCGGAATCTCAATGAGCTCGAACGCTGCTTCGTGCAGCCCCCGCTTAAACGTCTTGTAGCGCTCAAAATCGCAGTAGGCTTTCTTGACCACGATTTGGCCCTTGAGCAGCAGACGCTCGATCACCTTGCGGATGTCGAACGCGGGAAAGTCCGCGTCATGCGCGCCCAGCGCGATGTTTTCCAGGTCGAGGAACACGGCCATCGTGGCGTCAGAATCTGGCACACTCATCAGCTATGATGTTAGCGACACCGCGTTCCCGAGACAGCGAAAATTGAGCCAGCAACATCGATGGTGATTGCTTCCGGCAGTGATAACCATTCGCCGCGATGGGCGCGCTGGTCATCTTCGCGGCGCAAATTCCGCGGCTGACACTCCAAAAGCTTTCGCGAGCAGACAGCCGCCACTACCATAGGGGACTCATGCACGCACCGTAACCAGCTTACGATGCGAGAAAAAGAAATTACTACTTTTAATCGCGCCCGTTCGCCGCGGCGGATCCGTCCATCGGCGGATTTGACCTTGGCCGGCGCTGACGACACTTTTCGAAAAGTTAGAAGTAAGAACAAGCAGCTTGCTCGTCTCATGCATCGTAAGCGGCCTATGACGTCGCGTTGCTTCGAACAGGCGCTCGAAAAGTCAGCGCTTGCCGCTTGATCCAAGACTGATTCGTTTTTAGCGCTTTTTTCATTAGCGAAAGAAGATCAAATAAACCAGAACGCTGAATACCACCACGGCGACAATTATTTGCTGCAGGTGTTTCGTAATAAAGCGCCCCGGTGGAACTGCCGGCGATGCGGCGGCACAATGACGGCAATGATGATCGATCATCGAAAGCGCGTAGCCGCAGGTGGGGCAAGGTTCCAGTGGCATACGATACCAATCGCAGACATCGACCTAATAGCGAGGAATACCGAAGGACAACAGAATGGGGTTTGCGTCTCTTCGCGAGCACGACATTTGGCATTTCATTCTTGTTAGGCCAGTAATAGTTTCATTGTGTCTCGCTCGCTCACGCCGCAGTCTATCGAAGATCATACGTCACCGAAAATCGCTCGCGAAAATATGGAAGAGCGCAGCCCACACGGCCGCCTCTTCAGAGGCACCATAGATCGTAGTCGGCTTATGATAGCTGGTTGAGAGCGAATTGTTGAGAGTTAGCTGTTAAGAGCTGTTAGGCCGAGGTCGATTCCCCAGTCGAGCTCGAACTCAACTCATCACTTGGCGTCGCAAATCTCGCAAGCGCTTCTGGACAGAGTAAATCGTCTCCTGCGGCACTCGACGCAGACCGCTTGTCAACCGGAGCTTGGATAGAATCCAGATCAGCCATTTGGTTGGGTCCCATTGCCATGGCTTCACACCGTTTCGATAATCGTGCTGAAATTCGTGATGATAATTGTGGTAGCCCTCCCCAAACGTGAGTAGGGCCATAACTAGCGAGTCACGCGCGCTGCATCGCGTCGAATACGGCTGACGCCCGAGAGTATGGCAAGCCGAGTTAATAAGAAACGTACAATGTTGGAGCATCACAACTTTTGCGACGCCACCGATTAGAAAGCCACCGAGCGCGCCGATCCATCCGTCCCACATAAACCCGGCCAGTGTCGGCAGAATGAAGCTGACCATGACTGCGAGCAGATGAATATGGCGATGTTGCCACATGACCAGCGGATCTTTTTTTAAATCGGCGACATTATCGACGGGCGGTTGTGGCCAGAGCTTGAACAACATCCAGCCGATGTGTGCGTGGAAAAAACCTTTGGTGATGTCGTACGGATCTTCCTCGTGATCCACATGCTTATGATGGCGTCGATGATCACTCGCCCACATGAGGACGGAATTCTCAAACGCCGCGGCGCCGAAGATGAGCGTGAATAAACGCACCGGAAGCTTCGCCCGGAAAGTCATGTGCGAAAATAAGCGGTGATAACCGAGCGTGATACTGAAGCCGGTTGCAGTTAGTAACACGGCGAGCACCGCGAAATGGAACCAATCAACGCCGAAATACCATAGGTACAGCTGCACTGCAGTAAGTGTTAAAAAAAACGTTCCGATCAGGAACGAGCTGGTCGTCCAGTTAATGCGGTCCGTCGGGATACGGAAAATCACGGGAGAAAAAAGGGATCACCAACTCCTTGACGTCGGACGGCCCAGAATAACGTCGCTCTTTGTCCAGGTATGAACGCTGCCGCAGTGGGCGCAGGTGAACTTTTGTGTTTTCAGTTTCACTGTCGCCCAGCGTTCTTCTTCGATCGTCTTCCCGGTATCGGTCAGCTTCGATGTAGAAGGACAACGCACGAGCAAGCTTTTGAGGGTAGGACCGGCCTTTTGTTTCGGTCGTCGCGGCGGATCGAACAAGAATCTGGTTGCCATAAATTAAAGTCGATAAACGATGCGCGCCTTGGCGGTGTCGTAGGGCGACATTTCCATTTTCACTCGATCACCAATGGTAAGGCGAATGAAACGTTTGCGCATCTTTCCGGAAATGTGCGCGAGAACCATGCGCTCGTTCGCAAGTGCGACTCGGAACATCGTTCCGGGAAGCACCATCATGATGGTGCCCTCAAGTACGATCGCCTTTTCAGAATTCATTATGGTTGATTGCTGATGTCTGACTGCTGATTGCGGCCGGCTGCCCGCTGACTTTGACGCCGACGTCTGACCTCTGCCGCTATCAGCTATCAACTTCTGTCTCCTACCAGCGCTTGTTGCCGGCAAAGGAACGTTTCCCACCGGTATTGCCACGCGGGCCCGAACGCTCTTCACGCGGACGCGCTTCGTTAACAGTTAATGTGCGACCGTTAAGTTCTTTACCGTTGAGCGCGCTCATCGCGGCGCTGGCTTGCGCGCCATCGTTCATGGTGACGAATGCAAACCCGCGTGATTTGGCAGTGAACCGATCCATCATCAAATGGACTTCGTTCACGGTGCCGTGTTGTTCGAACAGATCCTGAAGATCGTTCTCGGTGGTCTCAAAAGAGAGATTACCTACGTACATTTTCATTGTGTTTTGAATTTGGAAAAACTACCGAGCTACAGAGCCGTTCCCGTGAATCGGGTTTCAAACCACCAATGAGCGACGCTCACCTGACGATCTACCGAGCAGTGAAGTTAAACAGAGTAATCCAATAAGCGCGGACTATCGCCCGGATCGGGCAAAACACAAACGATCGTTTCCACGCTGGCGTGGATTGAATCGGTGCAGAAAGAGGTTGAAAGCTGATTGTGGAGAGAGAATTGAATACGCCGTGCAAAAGAAAGATTCGATCCCAACCCCTCGCTCGAAAGTGTTAGTCCTTGTAGATGAGTCCAATGTCAGCAGTTCTGTGCGGACTGTGGGACGCGGACTTGATTGGTTAAAGCTGCGCGATTTTCTGGCGGGGCAGAACACAGGACGTGATCTGATCGAGATGGTGATCTATGCCGGGTTGCCGCCTGCCATCTCCACCTGGCAGGAGGAGCGAGACAAGAAAAACAAATTCGTTCATTGGCTGCGCTCCAACGGATTCATGGTGGTGACCAAAGACGGTGCACCCGCCGAAGAAGGTCATTACAAGGCGAACGTGGACGTGATGATGGCGATTGACGCGCTGGAGCTTTCCATCGAAATGCGGCCTGATTCTGTGATCCTCGTAACTGGCGACGCTGATTTCGCTTATCTCGCCACCAAACTGCGCCGACACGGGATCCGCGTGGAGGTCGCGTCAGTCGCCGCAAATCTCGGGCACATATTGAGATCAGCCGCGAACCATGTGATCGACCTGACCGATCTCTTTCGCACATTCGAGGTGATCAACATCAACACGCGCGAAGCGGGATGCGCGCCAACAGGCAGCCAACCGGTCAAGTCGCCGGCGAGATCGGAGGACGCGCGAGTGACCAACGTTCAGGATGCATCGGCGAAGATATCGCATCATCGAACGCAGCAGGAACGCAGACGCCGGCCGCGGTTTCGCCCGAAACAAAATGCGGGCGGCACTTAGGTTCCGAACTTCAATTAGTGTCGAAGTCATTGAAGGACTCACTGAGCAAACCCTAAAAGGTCAGCAGGCCTTCCTACCCTCTTCGACCAGCCGGTCGGTTTGGTGACTCTGTTTCCAGAGCCGGTAAAAACGCCTCCGGCGCTTCTGCCGGCCGGTTGCGGTAATGGGAATCCAAAGGTGAAATGGTTTGCGTTGGAACGCTCTCCTAATATCTCTCATCGAATACTATCACATGGTTTACCCGAATCCCGGCAGGATATGTCCTGCGACTGCCTGTAAACAGTGTCGCGGCGGGAGGGCAGAGACGTG
>DATARG010000027.1:0-7661 GCA_036264275.1 Candidatus Udaeobacter sp.
CGCAAACTGATGGTTTGCTTCGTCATCCCACGAGCGATCGGTTAAGCGTTTGGGATACAAGTCGGTGAGCGACGGGACATTATGCGTGATTCGGTCGATTTCATTGCCGTCCATCAAAAACAGCCCGCCCAGTTGCTGCGGCACTTCAATTCCAATCGTTCGCAAATCTGCGCCCGTTTTTGGATCATTCCACAGCGGCAGAAGCTCATCTTCGGTCACTCTGCGACCCGGGCCATTGATTCCCATCATGATCCAGTCCTGATCGGCGCCGCCCCACACCAATGCATTTGGAAACGCATTGTGAAACGCTCGGAGGATCGCCTTGGCTTCCTCCACTCTTAATTGATTGATCGGAAGCCAAAAAGTCGCGATTCCGTTTTCCTTTAACCGGCTTCGCATCAGCGAGAAGAACTCCTGGGTGTAGAGATTAACTGCCCCCGCCATTTTCGGCGGAGGCGGTTCGCCCGAAATAACATCGTACTTTTGCGGGGTGGCTTGCAGAAAAAATCGCCCATCCTGGACGACCGCGTGCACACGCGGATCGCGCAGCGGGTTCGCATAATTGATTCCAGAATAAAAATCGGACAGCGCGAATACTTCTTTTGAGATATCCACCACATCGATCCGCTCGACACTCGATTTGCGAGTGAACGCATCCGCCGTGACGCCACATCCATAGCAAAGAAGCAGCACGTCTTTCGCTGCGGGATTGAGCGCCAAGGGAAGATAAGCAAACAACCGCATGTAACGCTGATTACGCGGGTTTGTCGCCGACATAGAGAACGCGTCACTCAGCAACCGGTAGTAGTACGGCTGGTCGAACAAATCGCGTCGCAGCAACTGCCAGGTGTCCGATGTGCCTTCAATCCGTTTTACAACGCGCGCTAACACGTGGCCCTGCTCGTCGACTTCGTAGGGGCGGCTCGCGTGTGCGAAGTGCGCCTCGGAGCGGCCGTATGGGAAAAATACCAAGCCAAGAATGAGGAGGGCCCAGAGAGCGATGACGATGATTCCAACCGGTCGCCGAAATGACCAAGCTGCGCGTTTGATCACTAATAAGCTGAGCAAAGCATATCCGACAGCGGAGCAAATGAGACTGATTTGGTAGCCCAGAATCGGCAATAAGACAAAACTCGCGACCAGCGGACCGATCGCCGCTCCAGTGGTATTAAGCAGTGCCGTCACTCCCGTACTGTTCATCCGGTCACCCACACACACCTGGACCTCAGCTGCAATAACCGGAAACAGGATGCCGGAAACAAACGCGACAGGAACCATTAGAGCGCCGCACAGAACTGCAGTCTGCCACCAGCGAAGATCAAATATACCGGTCGGCGACCGGATCAATTCGCCCGGAAAAACTAAATACGAGAGAAGGACTAAAATCGCTGCGCTGAGTAACAGAATCACAAGGGTTTGATTCGATCTACGGGATGCACGAAAAACTGCACCAGCTACCAGGCTGCCGACTCCAATTCCCGCCAGGACTACCGCGAGCATGATGGCGAAAGCAGTCACCGATGAGGAGACGTACAGCCGCAGAAAACGAAACCAAATCACTTCCAGAGCGAGAAAGATTAAGCCCGTCCCGAAACTGACGAAAAGCAAACCCCAAGGCAGGCGATAACTTACCTCGAAGCTCAACGGAAATTTGAAGTCGTTAGACTGACCGTTGACCATGAGGCCTAGGTCTCGCGTCGCTGCAAATCTCGCTACCGACAAGGCAACCGCCGCAGCAATGCAAAGCGTTACGGCCGCCGCCACACTTGTGCCGTAAAGCCCGAATGCACCGATCAAATAAGCTTCGCCGAGAACGGCCCCAAACATTGCTCCCAGTGTATTCGATCCATAAAGAAAACCGATCGCACGGCTAAATTCAGTGTGTCGGAGCAGGGGGTCTTCAATGATCACCGGAATTGTCAAACCCATGGCTATGGTTGGCAGAAGCAAAATCACGAAGGAAAGCACGAACCGCAACCCCAGCAGCATCGGCTGATAATTCCAGAGCAGTTGCCACACTGGACGTATCAAGTCCCCAAGAACCGGAAGACCGAACACGATTGTGCAGCCAAAGAGTGCGACGAGGAACTCCAGCACAGCGTAGAAATGCAATGGGCGCCAGCGCCGGATTCTTGACGATGCAGCCAGCGTGTTTCCCAACGCGAGACCAGCCATGAAACTCGAAAGAATCAGCGCCGTAGCCCAGATCGAGTTGCCAAACGCCAAACCACTCAATCGGAGCCACAGTGTTTCAAAAATAAGCGCCCCGATGCCAGAGAAAAAAAGAACAATGCAAAGAACGGCGACGCGCCGGGTTTGCGATCCCACCGCATGCGACGTGTGGCTGGCACGAGACAGGTGGGACTTTGGCGAACTAGTTACCATCGCGCAAAGATCGACCCGTCTTCAGCAACACGATGCCGGCAATTCCCGCAAGAAGCGAACCGGCGATAATGCCTCGCTTCGCTGCGTCAACCATAGCCGTGTCCTCAAACGCGAGCATGGCAATAAACAGTGACATGGTAAATCCGATTCCGGCAAGGCACGCATACCCAAGCAACATTTTCCAGTTCACAGCTTGAGGAAGCTTCGCAATCCCAGTCTTCACAGCGATCAACGCAAAAATCATGATTCCAAGTGGTTTGCCAAACAGTAACCCCGACAATATTCCGAACCCAATTTCTGCATGCTGCAGCGATAGATCAATTTTCACCCCAGCATTCGCAAACGCGAAAAGCGGCATTACGACGAACGCCGAGAAATTGTGCAACGCGTGCTCGAGCCTGAGTATCGGTGCAGTTACACTTTTGCTTGCCCGCTCGAGTGCCAGGACCGTCTCCTGTTGTCCTTTGTTCGTTAAAACCAGAAAGTCACCGGTTTCCGTCCGATCGAATCTATTCAGCAGCGAGCGTGCTTCTGCCGAGAATTCCAATGCATTAATGCCTGACCGTGCAGGAATCGTGAATGCGAGAACAACTCCTGCAATTGTGGCGTGCACGCCTGAGGCATGAACAAAACACCATAGGCAAACTCCGACCAGCAGGTACGGCCACAGACGGCGAACACCGATTAGGTTGAATCCAATTAAAACTAAAAGCGTTACCGCTGCTCCGCCCAGGGCACTCCAGACGATCGCTTGCGAATAGAAGAGGGAGATAACGATCACGGCTCCGATGTCGTCGACGATGGCAAGAGCAGTCAGCAGCACTTTCGCACCGATTGGAGCCCGCGGAGCAATCAAATTGAGGGCACCCAACGCAAAGGCGATATCGGTTGCCATGGGGATGCCCCAACCGTGTGCAGCCACTCCGCGGAAATTGAAAATCAAATAGGCCAGCGCCGGCACAACCATTCCTCCAATTGCGCACGCAATTGGAAGCGCTGCCTGCCGGGGAGTAGACAATTCGCCACCCAGCAATTCTCGTTTGATTTCGAGGCCGACCAGGAGAAAAAACACGGCCATCAACCCGTCGTTAATCCAATCGTGGAGGCTCAACCTAAGCTCATACGGAGCAATTCCGAGCGTCAGCGGTATTTCCCAAAGATGGTTGTAAGCTGCGCGCAAAGGCGAATTGGCAATCGCCAGCGCAGCAAGAGCGAATCCCAACAGGACAACACCCCCAAGTGTCTCTGTGCGGAAGAAGCGCTGAAAGAGCGTCAGCGGGACTTTTTTGAACCGTGTCGGCATCTGAGTTCGCTGGCTAAAAAAGTAAAGTGGTTACTCAACCATTCGGCTGAGTGTGTCTGGCCGCATTTGGCGGAGACGCGTGCAACGGTAATTAGCTTTGGTATGCCAACTCGTCGAATCGTAAATGCAACGTAACGGTGTAATTATTCTAACAGATTCCGCTGCAAAATTATGTTCACGGGATTAATCGAAGAAGTTGGCGCAGTGATAGCTGTTCGTGCGCATAATCGCGGGACACAGCTGCAAATCGCCGCTTCTGAAACCGCCAAACGCGTGAGCGCTGGGGAAAGCATTGCGGTGAATGGGTGCTGTTTAACCCTAACTTCGTGCCGGAATGATCGCCTAGGCTTCGATTTGCTCCAGGAAACGATCGCTCGCACAAACCTCTATGGTTTACGGGCGAACAGCGCAGTAAACTTGGAACGTGCTCTCCGTGCCGACGGCCAGCTCGGCGGACATTTCGTTCAAGGCCACGTTGATTGCATCGCGCCCATTCTTGCTTTCGACACGAAAGGCGCTGACTTCCGGCTGGAGCTCGAATTATCGGAAAGCTTCAGGCATTATGTGGTTTCCAAGGGCTCGATCGCCGTCAATGGAATCAGTCTTACCGTTGCGGAAGTTCTTCCAAAAAGCTTCGCCGTTTGGATCGTTCCCTACACAAAGCGTCATACCAACCTTGATCGCGCGAACGTCGGCGATTTCGTGAATCTCGAGTTCGACGTCCTGGCCAAGTACGTCGAGAGAATGGTCGCGCCGTCAGTGACGAAAGAATGACGGCGCGACGCTCAATTAAGGGGCGTCCGCGGGTTGTCGGAGTGATCGCGTCACGAGCCGATCTGGAGCGGGCTGTCGGCATGCGCAGGCTGCCCGATTTATTCGAACTGCGTTTGGATCGTCTCTCCGGCATGGCCGATCAAGTGGAAAACCTGTTAGGCAAATTGCGCACGCCGCTCATCATCACCGCGCGACATCCGCACGAAGGCGGCGCAACGGAAGTGCGACTGGAACAACGGCGGGATCTGCTCGCTCGATTTCTTAATCACGCCGATTATATGGACGTCGAATTACGTTCAGCCCGTGCGCTGCGGTCCTTAATCCAGTCGGCTGCCAAGAAAAATGTGCGACGAATCATTTCGTTCCACAATTTCAAGACCACACCGAGCGTGCAAATCTTGTCGGCGAAAGCGCGCGAGGCGAGATCTCATGGCGCAGATATTTTCAAAGTTGCCACCTGCTCAGACACCCCGCTGGAGCTCGGACGTTTGCTCGAGTTCATGGTGGAAACCCGTTTGGATCTTGGGCTTGCGGTGATGGGGATCGGAAAACTCGGGGCGATTTCACGTGTGCTGCTGGGGCGCGCCGGCTCGGTCCTGATTTATGCATCCGTTGGTCCGGTAAGCGACGTCGAAGGGCAAATGTCGCTCGAACAACTTCACGACTTAGGGTTCGGTCCCTGACTGGTGAAATGTTTCAGTCCATTCACCCGCTCACTTGCCCTTTACCCGACGCGCATAAGATACAGATGACAATTCATCATGTCTTCATCCGTGACTTTACCCGAGCAATTACCCGTGATGCCGCTTCCTGGAACGGTGCTGTTTCCACACGCGCTGCTGCCGCTTTACATTTTCGAGCCGCGGTATCGTAAAATGCTGGATTACGCGCTCCAGCATCATCGCATGTTTTGCGTGACGCTGATCAAACCGAGTTGCCCGGATTGGGATGCCTCCGAGGATTTTTTTCATCGCGCTACCGCTGGATTGATTCGTGCCTGTGTCGGACGCAGCGACGGCACGTCGAATTTGATCCTGCAAGGCCTCCAGCGTGTGCGGTTCATCAGCTTCGAGCAGGAGAAGCCATTTCCGATTGCGACAATCGACGCTGTTGAAGGACGCGATCCGACTACAGTCGAGACCGAAGCGCTCGGCGCGAAAGTGGTGGAACTCTATGGCAGCCTCAAACACGATCGCCGTCAGTTGCCTGCAAAACTGGATCGATATCTTTCCGAGTTACGAGACTTGGAAATGTTGGCCGACCTTATGGGTTCCACATTCGTAAACGATCCATTGCGCCGGCAACACCTTCTGGAGGAACGCTCGCTTAATCAGCGCCTCCGTTTTCTTATCAGATATTTACGCGATGAAATCGGCAACGCCGCCGCGTAGGTAGGGCAATTGGCCCCATTCGCCTCCCCCTTTCACACGATCACTCTGCCGAAAGGCGGTTCGGGTGAACCGTCTCTACCGCCTATCCGCGCGTATTCCTCCATCACATAACGGTCGGTCATTCCCGCGATGTAATCGCAAACTGTACGGTGCAATCCCTCCCTTTCGATCCGTCGCATCGCGCCGTCGCCCAGTCTGTCGGGATCGGCAACATAAGCTTCAAAAACGCGACGCAGCATCTCGCAAGCGCGTCGGTTCACTTCCGCGACACGCGGATGATAATAGACATTTTGATACAGAAATTTCCGGACCGCCCGATTCGCTTCGGCCAATTCATCGCTGTAACGAATAAGCGGCGCGGTTTGCCGGCGCACGTCGTCTGTGCTTTGCACGCCTGATTCGGCAATGGATGCCGCGGTGGTCGCAACCAGGTCGTGCACTTCGCGATCGATGATGTCGCGAATAATTAATTTGTGCAGCTCCGGTTCGCGCACGTCCGTGTAACGCGCAAGCACTGCGCGGTGACTGGTGCGCCAGACTTCATTCTCTTTCAGTCGTGCAACCGTCAAAATTTCAAAATCAAGCGCGTCGTCGAGATCGTGACTATAATACGTGATCTCGTCTGCCAGATCGGCAACTTGGCCCTCCAACGATGGGCAATCGTATTCGTCTTCTGCCGGAGCTGGAAATTTGTAGGGTCGCTCATGTTTTCGCAGACCTTCACGCACTTCGAATGTCAGGTTTAAGCCTGGAAAATCTGGATACGGCGTTTCGAGCAATTCGACCACGCGCACACTCTGACGATTATGATCAAACCCGCCGTGGTCGCGCATGCATTCGGCCAGCATTTCCTCGCCGGAATGTCCAAAAGGCGAATGACCCAGATCGTGCGCGAGCGCGATTGCTTCCGCCAGATCCTCGTTCAGTCGCAACGCACGCGCGATGGTACGGCTGATTGACGCCACCTCGATCGAATGCGTAAGGCGCGTCCGCAGGTGGTCACCGGTGCCATTGAGAAAAACCTGTGTCTTGTATTCCAATCGGCGGAACGCGCGGGAATGAATGATTCGGGCACGATCGCGCTGAAATTCGGTGCGATAAGCGTGACTCGGTTCAGAATGCTGCCGCCCGCGGGAGTCGCCCGATTTTTGAGCAACAGACGCCAGCACTGTGCGCTCCCCTTCCTCCATTTGTTCGCGCGTCTTCCAGTTTGCGCTCATTTATCCGAAGTGTACAGGAACCTGGCGACTTCGGCTAGATCAGCTGGACGAAAGCGAGTTTCGAATTACTTGTCGATGCACCTATGAAAAAGCGCGGAATGAAAAAGATTACGCCCGAACGCCTTCAGCAATTCGGGTTCGCTTATGCGCCGCCGCTGATTATCAGCGCGGCAGTAAACAACAAAGTTTTTGATACTCTGAAAAGCGGAGCAAAAACGCTCGAGCAGCTGCAGAAAGAAACTGACGGGTCTGCTCGAGGCTTACGTGCAATCATGGACGCGCTAGTCGGCTTGGAATTGCTCAAGAAGGATCGCCAATCGAGATACTCTCTGACACCAGAGAGCCAGGCATTTCTTATCAGCGAAAAGCCGGGCACGCTCGCGGGATTTTTCGGATCGATTTTGCCGGTAATGACTTCGCGCTGGCTACGGCTAACCGACATCGTGCACGACGGGCGACCGCAGGTCGCCGTGAACCAGGAAACCGAGGGCACCGAATTTTTCAGTCAACTCGTGGAGACGATTATTCCAATGAGCTACCCCGGTGCGCAGAAGCTTGCCGATCACCTGCAGGTCGCAAAGTCCAAAG
>DATARG010000051.1:0-1976 GCA_036264275.1 Candidatus Udaeobacter sp.
AGCAGCAGGTAGTAAGTGACCCGAACCAAATCGACCCAAAAATTGCCGAGTGTTGTTGCCGAATGCCGCGCAATTCCCCTAACGAGCGCAGCCGCGATTGCGATTCCAGTGGCGGCCGAGACGAAATTGTGAAACGCCAGCCCGACCATTTGTGAGAAGTACGACATTGTCGATTCGCCGCCGTAATTCTGCCAGTTGGTGTTAGTGGTAAAACTGGTTGCGGTGTTAAACGAGAGATCGGGACTGACTCCTGCCAATTTTTGCGGATTCAGCGGCAGAAAATATTGCAAACGCAGGATCGCGTACGTAAACAAGCACCCCGCCAGACTAAAAAGGAGCATGGCGAGCGTGAATTGCTTCCAGTCATGCTCTTTGCGAGGGTCAACACCCATGGCGCGATAGGTGAACCGCTCCACTGGGGCCAACACCGGATCGAGCCACGTTCTGCCACTCGGGTCGAGAACACGCACCAGATACAGGCCCATCGGCTTTGTCACCAAAGCGAGCGCGATCAGATAGATCGCGAATTGAATCCAACCAGAAGCTTCCATTTTGCCATTAGAACTTTTCAGGCCGGATCATGGCCACGAGCAGATACACGAAAAGCAGCAGCGTTATCACGCTGACGATGACCGTTTCCATTTATCCTCCTACAATTTTTCGCAGAGCTTCGTGTACAGAACGCTCACCACGAAAAACGCGATGATTGCTCCTATGAAGATCAAGTCGCTCATACACGAAGTATCAACGCGACCTGATGAGACGGTTAATTAAACGCAGTGCAAAATGCATTAAAAATTCGTTAACGCTGAATGCAAATGTCAGTGCCGTGCCTCAAGATGGGCCAGCACTTCGATCTCCGCCGTTTGCGGAAACATGTCGAGGGGTGTGATCGAATTGACCACAAATCTGTGCTGCAACTCTTTTAGGTCACGCGCAAGAGTCGGCGGATTACACGACACATAAATCAATGTGTCGGGTGCGAGATCGGTTATCGCTGTGCGAACGCCTTCGGTGAGTCCCGTCGCGGGTGGATCAACGATAATTGTAGTAGGGGCGATTGACCTCAATCGCCCGGCCAACCCGTCGTTGCCAGGCACAGCGCGGTTCAGGTGAACCGCCACTACCTTTTGCAATTCGCTTTCCACATCGCCGGCAATGTACGTCTCCTTTTCGCTCGCGTTCTCTTTCGCGGCGGTGATAGCGAACCGGTCCCAGTCAATCCCAATCACGCGCTCGAATTTGTCGAGTAACGCTTTTGCGAAAAATCCCGCGCCACAGTACGCGTCGATTAACAGGCGCTGATTTGGCGGGCCGAGGTCGATAATCAAGTTGCGCAGCGCCTCTGCGCTGTCGTCGTTTATCTGCGAAAATACGCGCGGTTCGGACGCGGCCCGCAGGGTGTAATGTCCATCCCGTACATGTTTTTGTTCGCGCAACTTCGCCAGTGCGCTATTCACTTCGTCGCGAGCGATTGGGCAATGCTCAATATTTATCAAGCGATGCGAATCGCGGCGAAAGAAACCGATCATGCCGTCTAGCGCGTGCACGGTAATGCGGTTGCGATACGCGTACTGCATCGGCGACGCGACAATCGGACGCATGGGAACATGCTTCAGCTTGCCAATTCTCTGGAGGGCGTCGCGCACCTGTCGCCATTTAATCGCAAGTTGATGTTGGTAATCGATGTGCTGATACGCGCAGCCCCCGCATCGGCCAAAATATGGGCACTCTGGCGCGATGCGATTCGGCGAACTCTGCTTAACTTCGACCAGCTCTGCCTCGGCAAACTGCTTTTTCTCTCTGACGATTTCCGCAGAGATCGTCTCGCCCTCAATGGTGTAAGGAACAAAAACGGCTTTGCCCTGTTCACGGGCGACGCCTTTTCCGCCGAATGCCACGTCCGCAATTTTCAGATCACAGAGGCGCATATCATTTACATCCTGCTTTAGCTGGGCACTCCTGCCAAGCGAATG
>DATARG010000165.1:0-7220 GCA_036264275.1 Candidatus Udaeobacter sp.
CGATACGCCGACTGCGCCTGGGACGTCGCAGCAGCGGCATCGAGAGCAGCCGCTGATTTTTGAGTGAGCAACGCAAATTGCTCCGCGGCAGTAATGGGTTCAGGTTGCGCGGCAGGCTGCGCAGCTTTCTGTTGCGATGCCGGTTTCTGCTGCGCTTGCGCTCCCTTGCTGTCGAGCGAGTACGGATTTGATTCAAAGTCCATCAACGGGCGGTCTTTTCCTTCCTGCGATGGCAAAGGCATTTCGCCGGTAGCGGCCAATTCGCTGGCTCCAATCGAATTAGCGTTGGACTCGAACGTCTTATCTTTCGGCTCCGGTGCTTTTTTATCCTCGGTTTCAATGAAAGCAGAATTCTTTGAAGCCGATGCCGCCGGCAGATCCATGAAAGTCAATTCAACCGGTTTCTCCGGCGTCGGCAGCGCGGGCGTGAAAAAGCCGCTGAAAGCAGCGAGCAAAAATGCCACGATCAAATGAATCAGGATCGCCGCAAGCAGCGCCCACAAAATCATCCGGGCATCCTGTTCGGGGTCCCGCAGCCGGTCGGGAGTGCCGGGCTGGACAAACGCAATGTCAGCGGTCGTCATGGCGCAATGATCGCTTGGTGAAGAAGCATTTGGGCGTAGAAGCTCTTTTAAGGCTGGAACAGTATCTCAGGCCACAGGCGCTGACAACCTGGGCAGCCTGCTCAGGCGGTTCAGTTGAACCGCCCTACCTTCGGTTGTCGCGCCCGAGGTAGCGGCGATTGAGCTCAATCGCCTGACCGGTGCGTCGAGCCGTTCTCGCGTGATGAAACAGATATTGCTGTGCGTATCCGCCGTGTTCGCCGAAATAACTTTCGGTGAACTGGCGCAGCCGCGGAGCGGTCATCTTCCTTCGACGCGAAAAATAATGCTGCCTCAACACACGCTCGATCCACACATCGATTGGGAATGCTCGCAAACGCTCATACGCAAAAAGCATCACGCAATTTGCAATCTTCGGTCCAACGCCTGGCAGCGCGCAGAGGTCTTTTCGAAGGTCGGCATCAGACAACGATGACCAAGCCTCGAGATCCGCTTGCCCGGAACTGATGAGTCTCGCCGTCGCACGCAGATTTTTCGCGCGATAGCCGAGCTTGCATTCGAGTAGTTCCTTTTCCGAAGCTTGTGCAAGGCGGTACGCCGGAGGAAACGTGTACATGAGTTGACCGTCGAGCTTGCATGGCTCGCCAAATTGTTTCCGGAGCGCCAGCGATATCTGCCGAATGTGAGCGACCTGCTTTATCGATGAACAAATAAATGTGGCCAGGCATTCCCATTTCGGCTGCCGAATGATTCTCAACCCGCGACAAAAATCGCGGGCAGCATTCATCACCGGATCTTTCGGAAACGAACCGCAAATCTGCGCTAGCGGGTGATCCAGCGCGAAATACCGCGCGACGACTCCGGGGAGCGGTCGCCGCGGCGACCTGATTGGCGTTCCGCCGCAACGAACTTTCAACACGTCGTTGGCTTGCTCTACGAAGACGGCACGATCGCTAATCGCCCCCACAAAACCGCCGCCTCTTTTTTCCCAATGAAAGACCTGCCCCGAATCCAACGTCTTCTCGAGATCGAAATCAGGCGCCTGAATTTTCGCGAAATTCATTTATCGCCACAGATTAACACAGATGAAACACGGATTTTTATCTATGTGACTCCGTGAGAATCCGTGGCTAAATGACCGCCAACATGGACGCTCGGCTTGCGATCGACAGCGCAGTCCTGCTCGTGTACTTCATCGTCATCATTTCCATCGGCCTTTACATGGGCCGAAAGGAACAAAACCTCAAAGACTTCGCGCTGGGCGGTCGCGCAATTCCGTGGTGGGCCGTACTCGCCTCACTCATCGCGGCGGAAACTACCGCGAGCACCTTTTTCGGTACACCGGGCGAAGGTTTCACGTTCCGAAATTACACTTATCTGCAACTTGCCATTGGCACGATCCTGGCGCGCATTCTGGTCAGCTACATTTTCATCAAGCCCTATTACGACTACAAAGTCTATTCGATCTACGAATATCTCACCGTGCGCTTTGGGGTGCCGACGAAAAACGCGGCCTCGGCGATATTTCTGTTCACGCGCGTCCTCGCGTCTGGCGCACGGCTTTACGCTGCCGCCATCGCTTTTGTGCTGGTTTACGAAATGATTCGCGGTGTTCGGCCGGGCCAGACAGAAACGCTATTCATTTATATCGGCTCGACCATCGCCGTCGTGATGCTGACTGCGATTTACACAACGCTCGGAGGAATCAAAGCAGTCGTCTGGACCGATTTCATTCAAGCATCGATCATGATAGGAAGTGCGCTGACCGCGCTCGGACTTCTCTATTTCGCAATCCCTGGCGGATGGCACAAGATTGTCGAACTCCACGGTGGATTTCATCTATCCGATTTCATTACGACCGGCCTCGATCCCGCAAAGAGCGGTTGGGAAAAATGGAAAGGCATGTTCGAATTGGAGTACACTATCTTCGCCGGACTGATTGGATCGACATTCATCACGATGGCGACACACGGCACCGACCAGGACATGGTGCAACGGATGCTGACCGCACCCGACGTTCGGCGCAGCCGGCGCTCGGTAATTTTGTCCGGTCTGGCCGATATTCCAATCGCCTTTACGTTTCTGAGTATAGGCTTGTTGCTTTGGGTTTTCTACCAGACGCATCACGATCCTGCATTACCCAAAACGCCGAACGAAATTTTCGGTCACTACATTCTTTACGAAATGCCAGTCGGTATTCGTGGATTGCTGCTGGCAGGAATATTCGCGACTGCGATGGGCTCGCTCAGCACCGCGATTAACGCACTCGCCACCAGCTTTACTCGCGACTGGTACGAACCCTACATCAATCCACAATCGACGCCGCAACAGAGCTTGCGCGCGGTGCGCTGGGCCACGGTCTGGTTCTCGATCCTGATGATTATCGTCGCATCGACGACTTCGTATCTCGTCATCGTGCATCCGAAGGTGCGCATCATTCCAATCGTGCTCGGAATTTTCGGCTACACGTACGGATCGCTGCTCGGCGTTTTCTTGTGTGGAATGTTCACCAAACGGCGCGGCAACGACTTCGGAAACATCATCGCGATGATTGTGGGTTTCATTGTCGTGGCCATTTTGAGCGGTCTGCCGAACAAGATTGCCGGTATTTTCGGCGGCAAACTGTATACGCAGCCCAGTTGGCTGCCGCTGATGGAATTCCCCTGGTGGATTTGCTTCGGCACCATCGTCACGTTTTCCCTGGCAATTTTGTTTCGGAGCGGACGCGAGCATCTGCCGCCAAAAGAGGCGTAGCGAGGTATCGATTCTATTAGCCCTGTAGCCATCGGCATGTGGCCGGTCCCGAATCGCCAATCATTCCATTTGCAGACGGCCCACTCGGCCGTGGCTACAGTTATTGAAAGTTCAGGTAGAAATTTGACTCGCCATCATCGCTCATTACCCGTAACAGAGTTTTTTCACGCAACCCTGAATCAACTATTGAAACGCTATGGCCCACGTTGTGACGGAGAAATGTAACGGATGTAAATTCACAGACTGCGTAGAAGTCTGCCCTGTGGCGTGCTTCTACGAGATGGATACCCAGGTGGTCATTCATGCTGACGATTGCATCGATTGCATGGCTTGCGTGGAGGTTTGCCCTGTGCACGCCATCTATGCGGACGCAGATGTTCCTACGGAATACACGAAAGACATCGAGTTCAACGCAGTCGAGGCCAACCAGATCAAGGACTCCGGTGCGCCCGCGATCACAGTTCGCAAAGACGCTTTGCCCACCGCGAACGACCGCAAAAAAGCACTCGGCTTTTAAGCGAATCAGGAATCCAGGAAACCAGTAATAGGAGAAGAAGTCACCTACTGTTCCTGATACTTCCTGGATCTTTAGCACTTCTTCCACGGTTGTTTCCGGATCTCTCCTGGGCTCGTGGCTTCCAGATTCTATCGCTGGCTTACTGGTTTGAAACTCAGTCGCGACCCTCGCAGCTTTACCTTCTATGTCGGAAATCCCTTTGAACTCGGTCGGGTCCCCGCTCGCTCGCCGCTACCCTCGCGGTTTACCTTCTATGTTGCGCGTCCGCCGCGCTCCATTCCTCGATTCCTTCTTCGTGATTCAAATCTTCTTGGTTTCCTGGTTTCCAGATTTTAAATAACACCTCATGGCTGAAACACATAAAGGTAGCTGTTACTGCGGAGCGGTGGAGATCCAGGTGCGCGGCGAACCGTTGGAGATGGGCTACTGTCATTGCGAAAATTGCCGCCGCTATTCCGCCGCGCCGGTGAGCGCGTTCACGTTGTGGAAAAAAGAAGATGTGAGTCTTATCAAAGGCGCGGAGTTTCTCGGCAGATTCAAGAGCAGCCACATCAGCGATCGCCGCTATTGCAGCAAATGCGGCAGCCACGTTAGCGTGGATCATCCGATGCTCGGCTTGATCGATGTTCGCGTCGGCGCTCTCCGGAATTTTCCGTTCAAACCAAAGGTGCACCTGAATTACGCCGAGACGGTGCTGCCAATGAAAGACGGTTTGCTCAAGCTGAAAGATTTTCCGGCTGAAATCGGCGGATCAGGGGAAACGCTGCCCGAGTAGCAGCGCATTTGATTAGGTGCCGCTGTGTGGTGTCGGGCGTCAATTCGCCCAAAATCTGAATCTCTTTCATTCAACCACGAATGGACACTAATGTACACGAACAATATGGGTGCGATCGGCCGTTCCGCGGGCGATTAAATTCTCCGGCGAACCATTGGTGTCTATTGGTGTTGATTCGTGGTTAAAATCGATCCCTGGGTTCCTGACTAATTTTGAATTCCGCTTGGGAGGCGTGGGGATGACAGCAGTTTCCCGAATTCGCTCCACCTTTTTTCGGGATCGTCGCCGCTTCGTTTCTCGATGTAACGGCGCACCATGTCTTCACCGAGATTGTAGTTGATGACGTAACTCCGGTAACGCTTGATGAATTTCACCCGCTGTTGAGCGCGAGCTGGATCCATCACCGCGTATTTCTGCAGCCATTGCGCAGCAGCGTTTTCGTCGATCTCGCCGTTGATCAATCGTCGCGCAGCCTCGTTTGCCGCATAATCGAGCTGCTTCAGCAAATCCTGCATCGCGTAAAATTCGTCTGCGCGTGATGCATCGATTCCCGCGGCGGGAAACAAAACTTCCTTCTCGAACTTCATTCGTTCGGCCCTGGTTGGGAACGCAACGTCACGACCGAAATTCGCCGTGCCTTCAGCGATGAGCGATTGCGGTGAGAAGAGCGCGTAGACCGAAAACTCCGGCCAGCCGCGATCGCGAACGAGGTTCTTTTCCAGCAGCGAATTGTAAACGTGATGACCGGGATAACCTTCGTGCGCCGCGAGATCGACTGCGCGATCGATGTAGATCGGCAGATCGGTATTTACCTGAATCACGCTATGGAAATTTCCTTTGTACCAATTGTAACCGCCCCACGGCTTATTGGTCACGTAATCGACGGTGAAACTTTCGTTAGGCGGAAGCGCAATGTGCGCTTGCGTCCGCGCGCGACATTCCTTGATCGCGGCTTGAAACACCGCATCGAGTTTTTCCTTCGGAATCACAAACGGCTTGCGCCATTTCTCGTAGCGCTCCCATAGCAGGCCCTTTCCCGGAATTTTTGCTTCCAGTTGGGCAATGATCTGATCGAAACGCGAATCCTCAAAGGTCGGCGCAACGGCGTCATAAAGCGCCCGCGACTCATCATCGAACTTTAATTTTTCGCCCTTCAACATCCGCACTCGCGACGCCAGCGCGGAAATTTGTTTCAACAAATATTCGCGCCGCAATTTGAGCATCTCGTCATCGGACTTGCCGCCTTTCGAACCCTCAACTAAAGGCGGAGCCGTTCTCTCAACCCTCAACGTCTCCAGCAGTTCCGCCGCCTCTGCACCGATCGCATCCAGCGACTTCTTTTCTTTCTCCGCCTGTGTTTTCCACTCCGCAGGCCCATAGAACGCATCGACGTAATCCGGATCATGCTGTCCCAGCGCCAGCACGAGATGCGCATACCGCTCGGCGACCGGGTTCAGCGGATCCAGCGCATACGCGTTCCCACTCGCGGCTACGAGTCCGCAAAAAACGAAGGATAACAATATTCGCATGTTTCTAGTCAGCTCTTATGAGCATCTCGATCGACTTCCCGCAGAATGGAATCAAAACGTCCGGCCTTGACGTCCTCGTCAATTTCTTCGTCCCATCTTTGCTGATCGAATTCCCAGAACCATTTCCGAAAAACGCCCAGATCCTCGCGCGACAGATTCCTCACCGATCCTTTGATTTCCTCCATGTCCATAGTTTGCGACCTCTCGTTGCCTGAAGCTTGAGCCAGCGCGGATCGCGTCGGCAATCCAATACGCGCCAAACTCTGATTTCATCCTTGTGCAAGTCATAATAGATCGCGAACGGAAATCGTTTCGAGAGCATTCGATGATAACCGAAAACGCATCGATGCAACGCCGCTGCCTTGCCGCTCACAGGTCGGCCTCAATTCGAAGCGTCACGCAAGCTTCGCTACCTTGCGGCGAATCCGCTTCTTGGACTCGTCTCAATCGCTAAACTTTGCTTTGCCGTTCTTCATCGCGCGCTCTGCTTCACGCAGCGCCTGGGCGTGCCACGTGGCGATTCAAAACGATTATCGTCTTTAGAGAGATCAGTCCAAAGCGCCTCCAGTCGCGCGCAATTTTTCATCGCGCGACATCTTCTTTAGCGGAAGAGCGAACGGCATGAGTACAACAGTAAACTCTGAACTTCCGATGACAACTTTGCCGACGCCTGGATTCGCCCTTAGAACGAGTGACTCCATTGTCCGCTTCACTCGTCACACATCACTTGTCACTTCTCCTTCACCACAGAGGACACGAAGACCACGAAGAAAAACCAATCAGGAAGCCAGAAATCGAGGAAGGGGATTTCCGAGATAGAAGGTAAAGGTGCGAGGGTAGCAGCGAGCGAAAGCGGTAGCCGAGCGAGTTTCAAAACAGGAAAGACGGAACAAACAAACTCCTGGATTCTTGGTTTCCAGATTCAACCTTCCTACGTCCCTGCTTTCCTAATTAAATTTACCCCGTTTACACCCGGACCTTACGGCGCAGGCGTCTGACTCACTGGCTGAGGCGAAATGTCGGTGGCCTCCTTCAGCTTTTCCGCAGCAGAATTGGCGGCCTCCTTTGTTTTTTCAATCGCG
>DATARG010000219.1:0-4494 GCA_036264275.1 Candidatus Udaeobacter sp.
GGTGGACATCATCCGCTGGAGCTCAGATCCAAAGGAATACGTTCTGGAAGCACTCAAACCGGCGAAAGTAAAAAATCTGGTTTTCGATACAGAGAAAAAGAACGTGCAAATCTCGGTGGATGAAGACCAGCTTTCGCTCGCCATCGGGAAAAAAGGACAAAACGCGCGGCTGACTTCGCGGCTTACCGGCTGGGAAATCAACATTGGCAAGGACACGTCGGCGACGAACGTCGTGGAACAGAAAGTGGCTCAAGCCGCACAAACGCTCGCCGCCGCAGTCCCCGTCACCGAAGAACAAGCGCTTGCTCTGGTGAAATCCGGCTTTACTAATCTCGAAGGATTACGCGATGCAGATGTGCAGGATTTGATGGATATTCTCGCGGTTGACGAAACGAAGGCGCGCGAAATCTACGATGCGGTGCACCGGCAGGAAGTCGTACACTAACATGGCTCCGTTCAAGGACGCTTGAGCCATGGGCGAAATTTTTAAAAAGAAACAATGGCAACGAAGACGAGCAGCAAAACTGCAGCGCGTAAGCCAGCCCCGAAGGCTGTCGGGGCGGGACGCAAAACCACTGCTCCTCAAAAGCCAGGGGACGTAGCGGCAAAAACTAAACTGCCAGGAAAGGGAACAGCGGCCTCGGCGGAGCCGAGCGCCTCGGCGAAGCAGCTCAAGAGCCAGTCGGAAAAACCCGACGTTTCCGGACAGGCAACCCCGCATCCAGAGACTGTCTCGTTGATAGATCGAAAACGTCCGACAAAAAAAACACAAGACGGCGAGACTAAAACGAAGCGCACCGTTCTCCCACCGATCTCACGTATCCGCGCGTCGCTTGAGGCCACTTCAAAGCCTGCACCGCCCGCGCAGGTGCCTTCACCGGAACCGCCACTACCCGAACCGACAAAGCAAGCGCCTGCTGAAGTGGATTTGGCTCCGGCTGAAATGGAAGCCGGACCGCAGCAAAAGGTTCTTCTGATCAAGCCTCCAATCGTAGTTAAACAGTTCGCAACCGAGCTCGGACTAAAACCGCATCAGATAATCGCCGAGCTGATGACACATAACATTTTCGCCAATATCAATCAGACAATCGAGCCGGATGTCGCCGCCAAGATTGCTGAAAACCACGGGTTCATTCTGGAAAAAGAGCGGCGAGAAAAGGGCGGCGGTGTTCACAAGGTGGAACAGCAGGTGGTCGCGCCGCCTCCCCCGGTGATTGAAAAGAAAGAGGAACTCAAGCTACGCGCACCGATTATCACCTTCATGGGGCACGTCGATCACGGCAAAACGAGTTTGTTAGACGCGATTCGAAAGACGCGAATCGCAGCTGGCGAAGCCGGCGGGATTACACAGCACATCGGCGCGTACAGCGTCGATCATAACGGCCACAAGATTACGTTTATCGATACGCCGGGGCACGCCGCGTTCACCGCCATGCGCGCGCGTGGCGCGAATGTCACCGACATCGTTGTGCTGGTCGTTGCAGCCGACGACGGCCTCATGCCACAAACGGTCGAAGCGATCAATCACGCCAAGGCCGCGCCGCATGTAAAGATCATGGTGGCCGTCAACAAGATGGATCTTCCGGGCGCGAACCTCGATCGCGTGAAGAAACAACTGCAAGAGCGCGGTCTTACTCCGGAAGATTGGGGAGGAGAAACGATTATTTGCCCAGTCTCGGCAACTAAGGGCACTGGAATCGATCACCTGCTCGAGATGATGGCACTACAGGCCGAGGTCATGGAACTAAAAGCGTCGCCTACCGCCAGGCCGCGCGGCACCGTCATAGAAGCGCAGGTGGAAGCAGGCCGAGGACCTACCGCCACCGTGATCGTGCAGATGGGCACATTGAAAAACGGCGATCCATTTATCTGCGGCGACTACAGTGGAAAAGTAAAATCCCTTCTCGACGACCGCGGCAAACCCGTCAAGCAAACCGGGCCTTCGACACCAGTGAAGGTTCTCGGCTTCACCGGGCTGCCAAATGCTGGCGACGAATTCCTGGTCATGGAATCGGAGCGTGCCGCGAAGCAACTAAGCGATGAGCGGCTTGAGACGAAGCGAACGAATAAGCTTTTTGTGCCGCAACGCGCGACGCTCGAGACCCTGCTCGAAACCGCCGAAGGCAAAAAGGTGCTGCGGATCGTTTTGAAGGCCGACACGCAAGGTTCTGTGGAAGCGATTGTAAACGCGCTGAAACAGATCGAAACCAAGAAAGTCGATCTGGATATGATTCATTCGGCGGTCGGGCCGATTTCCGAATCTGATATTTTGCTCGCCAGCGCGTCGGAGGCAGTAGTCGTCGGTTTTAACGTGAAAGTTGAAGCCATGGCGGTCCCAGCTGCGAAAGGCGAAGGCGTGCAGATCAAGCTTTACAGCATTATTTATGAGCTGCTCGATCAAATTAAAGACGCCATGGCCGGTCTGTTGGAACCGGAGCTGCGCGAAACGGTGATTGGACACGCGGAGGTGAAACAGGTTTTCCAGTTGAGCCGAGGCATCGTCGCTGGTTGCCTCGTGACCGATGGCCGCATTGCGCGCGCCGGGCGCGCTCGCATTCTGCGAAAGCGCCAACCGGTTTACGACGGCGGCCTTTCGACGCTGCGCCGTTTCCAGGACGACGTGAAAGAAGTCCGCTCCGGTCTGGAATGTGGAATCAAGCTGGGCGACTTCAGCGAATATCAGGTAGGCGACGTGATCGAGTGCTATCAGCTCGAGCAAATCGCCCAGAAATTGTGATGTTAGTCATTCCGAGCGAAGTCGAAAAATCCCGCGGCGAAACCTAAAGGTAGTTTCGCGGGATCCTTCGAATCCGCTTTGCTCCGCTCAGGATGACAAATCATTATCATGAAACATCGGCAACTACGCGTAAACGAATTGGTGAAGCGCGAGCTAAGCGGCATCATTGCACGCGAACTCAATTTCGAAAAGGCGCTGGTCAGCATTAATGCTGTCGAGGTGGCACCCGATCTTAAGAGCGCGCACGTTTTCGTGAGTGCTCTCGGCGCCGGCAACAAAGACAGCGTGATCGACAAGCTGGAATCGCATCGCCCGGTGTTGCAGGCAGAACTGTCGCGGCACGTCGTCTTGAAATACACGCCGCATCTTATTTTTCATCTCGACGAGTCCATCAAACGCGGTGCGCGCGTCCTTGAAATTTTGGACAACCTTGAAAAACGCGACGGGGAAGACGCGTGAGTAACACACCCTTCGAAGAGATCGGCCGCGTGCTTCGCGAACATCAGCACTTCGTTGTGCTTGGTCATGTTCGTCCCGATGGCGATGCGCTTGGGAGCCAGCTCGCGCTCGGACTTTCACTTAAGAAACTTGGCAAAGACGTCCGCATCTGGAACGAGGAAGGCGTGCTGGAAAAATATTCGTTTCTTCCGCGCGCTGAATTGCTGACCAAACCGCCTGGAATAGCCGAGCACGTGGAAGTTGCCATCGCTCTAGATACTGCAATTCAAAACCGGTTGGGAACAACTTTGGCGTCCATTGCGTCCGCCAAGATCTGGATCAACATCGATCATCACGTTACTAATCCTCGTTATGGAGACCTGGTAATCATTGATGAAAGCGCGCCTGCAACAGGCGAAATCATCTTCAGATTGATTAAAAGCCAAGGCCTGCCCTTCGACCACGATATTGCAGAGAATCTCTTCGTTGCGATCTCAACTGATACAGGCTCGTTTCAGTATCCAAAAACCAGCGCGCGCACATTCGAAATCGTAGCCGAGTTGGTGCGCAGCGGTGATCTCGACGTCGGAAAAATCAGCCAGCAATTGTACGAGAGCTATCCGCGACGCCGACTGGAGCTTTTGCGCGAGCTGTTGCGAACGATGCGCTTTAGTGAATGCGGCCGTATCGCAACATTTAGCCTCAGCTTGAAGACCGCTGCGGAACTCGGTGTAATTCCCGAAGACAACGAAGGATTAATCGATCATGTCCGCGCCGTTCATGGCGTAATCGTCGCTGCCTTTTTCGAAGAGCTCTCCGACGGAAAAATCCGTGTCAGCATGCGTTCCAAAGACGAACGGGTGGATGTATGCGCGATTTGCCAGAAATTCGGCGGGGGCGGCCACACACTCGCTGCTGGTGCACGTGTGCGCGGAACATTGGCGGAAGTCGAAGAAAAAGTCCTGGAGGAAACTCGTGAAGCCGTTAAGCGCGTCTACCTCTCCTGACGGCGTCCTGCTCGTTGATAAAGCTGAAGGGATGACATCGCACGATGTTGTCGCGCTGGCGCGGCGACAACTTGGAACAAAGAAGATTGGTCATTGCGGTACTTTGGATCCAATCGCGACGGGTCTGCTTCTCCTCACAGTGGGGCGCGGCACAAAGGTTCAGGATTTGCTCATGAGCGAGGACAAAGAATATGTGGGTACGTTCGTTCTCGGAGTGACAACCGACACCCAGGACCGTGAAGGTGAAGTGATCCAGCAACGTCCGGTGCCTCAGCTGGACGAAAATCAAATTCGGACCGCGTTTGAAAAATT
>DATARG010000249.1:0-4432 GCA_036264275.1 Candidatus Udaeobacter sp.
CACGTCGGCGATGAATGGTTCGTTCCGGTCGGTATTCCTGCGATCTTCATTCCATTTTTTTTGGTGCATGATCGGCTGCGCACCCTCGAGCGCACGATGATGCTCGAAGTCGAAGGGGGGACGCCGGAGTGGTTCATGAAGTTAATGCGACATGAAGCGGGGCATGCTTACATGTACGCCTATCAACTGACGCGTCGGAAAAAATGGAAGCAATGTTTCGGGCCAACATCACGGGAGGAAACGCCGGACACTTACCGGCCACGTCCTTTCAGCCGTAGTTACGTCGTTCATCTTGAAGATTGGTATGCGCAGAGTCATCCGGACGAGGATTTCGCCGAAACATTTGCAGTCTGGCTCACTCCGGAGCTCGATTGGCGCAAAAATTATGCTGGCTGGCCGGCACTCCGAAAAATGGAATACGTCGACGAACTGATGCGCTCACTGGCGGGCGTGCCGCCGGTGCACAGACCGGAATATCGCGTCGCGGACTACGATTGTCTCAACGTCAAGCTCAAGACGTATTACGCGCGCAAACGCAAGCTCAACGAAGAGACATATCCAGATTTTTACGATGCCGATCTACGACAGCTGTTTGGCGCGTCAGCTGGCATCACCGCAAGCGCCTATTTGCGTCGACGACGGAGGCGGTTACTCAATGCGGTTTGCCAATGGACAAATGAAAAGAAATTCCCCGTGAATCAGTTCCTCGCGAGGCTCACCCACCGCTGCGACGAACTTGGGTTGCATGTGCTAAATGATGATCCGCAGCAGGATTTTCGTGTCACAGCTTTCGTCACGACGCTGGTGATGAATTATCTTTTCACCGGCAAATTCAAACGAACGAAATAATGGTCTTCTTATCATGTTGAGCGAAAGCGCTGCAACGAAATGCGAAGTATGGGGCCACGCTTTCAAACATCTCGGGGGCCAACAACGGATCCGAGGTTCTTCGCTTCGCTGAGAATGACAATGGAAAGAGATGTAACGTGAAAAAGAAACTCAAGGTTCTCGTTTTGTTCGACGGCACGAGTCCTACGACTGTTGATCAGGATTTCAGCGACGAACTGAAAACGAATGAGTGGAAAACCGAGGCGGATGTGATGAAAGCGCTCGGCGCGTCAGGGCACACGCCGGAACATCTGGCCATCTACGACGATGTCGATCTTCTGCGACAAAAACTCGAGACGTTCGCACCCGACGTCCTTTTCAATCTTGTCGAACAATTCAGGAACAAGTCTGAATTCGACCAGAACATCGTTTCATTTTTCGAAATGCAAGGCCTGCCCTTCACCGGCTGCGGTTCGACCGGACTGACGCTTTGCAAGCACAAAGGCATCTCCAAAAAAATTCTGCACTATCACGGCATTCACGTGCCCAACTTCATGGTCATTCCGCGTGGGCAGCGGATTGCGAGCCCGAAGCAGGTGAAATTTCCGCTCGTGGTCAAACCGGTGAAGGAAGAAGCGTCCTACGGAATTTCGCGGGCATCATTCGTTGGAAATGACGAGCAGTTTCGCGAACGCGTGACCTTCATTCACGAGAAGTACAACAACGACGCCATTGCCGAGGAATACATCGACGGTCGCGAGCTTTACGTGAGTCTCATAGGCAATGTGCGATTAACGGTTTTTCCGATTCGTGAAATGGTCTTCCGCGAAGTGCCGCCTGACGAGCCGAAGATCGCTACCTACAAAGCCAAATGGGACGAAGAATATCGAAAACGATGGGGCTTGGAGAATCACTTCGCGGAAGATCTCGATCCTGCCCTCGTCGCTGGTATCCAGGAGAAATGTAAAGAGATTTACCGATTGCTGACGATCGACGGTTACGCGCGAATCGATCTGCGACTGACATCCGAGAACAAACTCTATTTCATCGAAGCGAATCCCAATCCAATTCTTGCTGACGACGAAGACTTCGCGCTGGCAGCCGGAAAAGCAGGGCTGCCATATCCGCAGTTAATTGACCGAATCGCGCGTCAAGGGATGCAAACACTTCGCGATTAAAAAAACGTCGGGCTATTCAACTCTAAACATCCGAGACGGGCACGTACAATAACTTAAGCGTGACATGGCGCATCGAAATCTTGTAAGGTCGAACCCTACAGGAGTTTTGAAAAAGTTGTTTTATGAAAAGAAAGCACACGGCTCAATCTGCTCTGGCCCGCCGCACTCTTGACGAAGGTGGTTTTTTTGACGTGCGCACATCCATTGCAGTTTTTCTTTGCGCGCTGGTTGGCTGTTCGGTGTTGAGCGCAACACTGCTTGGTTTCTTTAGTGCTCTGGCACGCTCAAAAGATTTCGAGCGAACTCTGTCGTTCGCTGAACGCGTAACTTATCAGCGGGCCATTGAGGACGTTTACTGGCGTCACCGCATCTGGCCGGACGAACGTGCTAATCCGAAACCACCGCTCGATTCGGTGATGCCTCGGGCGCAGCTCGAAAAGAAAGTCGCAGACTATCTGCGTAAGTCACAGGCGATCGAGGATCACTGGCAGCGCGCGATCACCGCTGAGCAGTTGCAAGCTGAGATGGATCGCATGGCAGCCAACACCAAACAGCCCGACGTATTGCGTGAACTTTTCGAAGCGCTCGGGAACGACCCTTTTGTTATCGCGGAGTGTCTGGCGAGGCCAATCACGGCGGAACGTCTAGTTGCCAGACTGGATGCGCGCGAAAGATTCGCCCCCGAGTCAAAACATTCGCGACTCCCTAATGCGGAGACAAAAACGCCTATCACAACGGCAGAGGCGAGGAAGCTAACCTACAAAGTTCCGGTAGTAACCAGTCCGTCAGCTGGCTGCACAGAAGACACCTGGACAGCCACGAGCACGACCAACGACCCCACCGCCCGGGCAAGCGACACGGCAGTGTGGACTGGCGGCGAGATGATCGTCTGGGGTGGATATAATGGCGTCAAATATTGGTACACCGGCGGGAGATACAATCCTGGCACCGACAGTTGGACAGCCACCAGCACAACCAACGCACCCGATGCCCGGGCAAGCCACACGGCAGTATGGACTGGCAGTGAGATGATCGTCTGGGGCGGATATGATGGCAGCAGCTTTCTGAACACCGGCGGAAGATACAGTCCTAGCACTGATAGTTGGACAGCGACCAGTACAACCGATGCGCCCGCTGGTCGACAGGAATTCACGGCAGTCTG
This sequence comes from Candidatus Udaeobacter sp., assembly GCA_036264275.1. Taxonomy (GTDB): domain Bacteria; phylum Verrucomicrobiota; class Verrucomicrobiia; order Chthoniobacterales; family UBA10450; genus Udaeobacter. The sequence goes on from DATARG010000249.1 coordinate 3,169, forward strand.
GACCGGCAATGAGATGATCGTGTGGGGAGGATTTGACGGCACGAATTTGAGCACTGGCGGGAGATACAATCCAACCCTGGACAGTTGGACTGAGACCAGCATCACCAACGCTCCCAAAGGCCGATCTGACCATACGGCAATCTGGACCGGTAACGAGATGATCGTCTGGGGCGGATTTATCGGTGGTATTCCCTTAAGTGACGGCGGGAGATATAATCCTGGCACCGATAGTTGGACCGCGACGAGCACCACCAACGTGCCCTCTCCCCGAGCCTATCATACGGCAGTCTGGACCGACCGAGAGATGATCATCTGGGGTGGATGGGATGACCAGGATTTTTTGAATACCGGCGGAAGTTACAATCCTGGCACGGACAGTTGGACAGTCACCAGCACCATCAATGCGCCCGATGCCCGATTCCAGCACACGGGGGTGTGGACCGCGCGTGAAATGATCGTCTGGGGCGGATGGAATGGCATTAACTATTTCAACACCGGCGGGAGGTACAATCCTAGCACCGACAGTTGGACAGCTACTGGCCCAACCAACGCACCCGATGCCCGGGCAAGCCATACTGCAGTGTGGACTGGCAGTGAGATGATCGTTTGGGGCGGAGCTAACCCCATCGCATTGAACACCGGCGGTAGATACTGCGCACAGTCCGCACAAAGCCCGAGCCCGACCCCTATCCCGAGGGCGACGCCGACGCCGAGATCGCGCCCAAGTCCACTGCCGCGTCCATAGGACTGGTGATCATTGACTAACGATTGGTAATTTGGCGGCGCGTTTCGAGGCTTTAAGGCGATTGGGTCAAGCCAATTCTTCAGACGTGGCCAAAGTTTTGCGAAGCTGATCTTCAAATCGCCACAGATAGATATGACGTTCCCTCTCGAACAGCACCCAAAGCGTTGCTGCGCATGCAAGCGCGATCGCCCAATTCCGCTAGCGATCAAACCTGCGAGCGTAACGTTTCGATTTCGGTTAAGTTGAGCCATGAGCGTGCAAGTCTATGGATGCAATCATGTCGCGATCGAGGTGGATGACGTTGAGAAAGCGGTGGCCTTTTACAAAGACGTTTTCAATCTCGAACAGATGAGCGGCGGCGAGGGCGACGCGTTCTTCAAACTGGGTGACCATCAGTTCCTCGCGATTTTCGAAGTCGACAAAGTACAGCGAGCAAACATGCGACATTTCGGAATCATGGTTCGCGATGAAACGCAGCTTGAGGAAGTCAAAAGGAAACTTACCGGGAAATACAAACTC
>DATARG010000276.1:0-5571 GCA_036264275.1 Candidatus Udaeobacter sp.
ACGATGTCGCCACATCTGAGTCTAGCAGAAAACGCCCAGTTGTTCGGGCCGGCTACTGCATCGCACGGACATAACTATCGCTGTCGGTTGACGTTTCGGGCGGAACATCTTGATCTGAAACGGCCGCTGGTCCGCTACGATGAAATCGACACTTGTGTCCGCGCGTTGCGCGCCGAACTCGATCATCAGTACCTTAACGAAGTAATCGGACTAAAAGAACGTCCGCTAACCACTGAAAGTCTGGCTCAATACGTCTATGAACGCGTCAATTCAATGATGCCGCTAAATCGCGTTCGTTTGCACGAGCGGCCCGATTTCTTTGCCGAAGTATGGCAAGACAATACGATTTTTTTGGGGCTGCAGGTACCCTTTTACGCTGCGCATCGCTTGCATACGGCGATGTTTTCCGATGCCGAGAACCTGAGGCTTTACGGTAAGTGCAATAATCCGACCGGCCACGGCCATCGATATCTGACAGAGACAACGATAGGGGGCGAATACGACGAGCGCAGCGGAACGCTTTATGATTTCGTTGCGTTGAACGACGCGATTCATGAATCACTGAAACCGTGGCAGGATCGCCATCTGGATCTCGAAACAAAGGATTTTCGCAATGCGCATTCGACAGGCGAAAACATTGTGCGCGCGCTTTGGCCTAACATTGATAGCCGCGTGAATCAACAGCTCGTTCGATTGCGCCTGTGGGAAACCACGAACAACCGGTTTACGTTGCGGCGAACGTAGCGCCGACACTTCTGTAGAGGCAGCTGTGCCGGCTGCATTATTTTGTGAGTTTCGCAGGCGACACGCCTGCCGCTACAGTTTCTGATTCGACGTTGGACATTGAGCGCTCGGCGCGCCGTAGGCTTGCGGAGGCGGGTTGGGCGTTCGACGTTTCTCCCAAGAGGATGAAACGATATCTCATCACAGGCGCCAGCCGCGGGATCGGCCGCGCAGTTGCAGAAAAGCTTGCAGGCAAAGATGTGGAACTGCTTTTGCACGGACGCGACACGGTGGCGCTCGCGCAGACACGCAAGGTTGTCGAGGCGCAATGTGCGAAGGTGACGCCACTGATTCACGATCTCGCGACGGCGCGTGGCGTTTCTGATCTCATCGCCGAAGTCGGCCGGTCCGCGATCGACTTGCTGGTGAACAATGCTGGTATCGCCATAGTGAAACCATTCACCGAGATCACGTCGATCGAATGGGAGCAAACTGTCGGCGTGAATGTTACTGCGCCGTTTCTTTTAAGTCAGCGCTTTGCGCCTCGAATGCCGCCGGGTTCGAGCATCGTCAACATTCTTTCCGTCGCGGCAAAGACCGCGTTCCCAAATTGGAGCGCCTACTGTATGAGCAAGTTTGCGCTTGAAGGGTTTTCCCGCTGTGTTCGCGAAGAGTTGCGCGATCGCAAGGTGCGCGTGATCAATGTTTATCCCGCCGCAACCGACACAGAGATCTGGAGCCAGGTCGAGGGCAAATGGCCACGCGAACGCATGATGAGCGCCACGCAAGTAGCTGACGCGGTCGCATTCGCTTTAGCCCGCCCGACGGACACGCTGGTCGAAAACATCACACTCTCCAGTTTGGTTGGAAATCTGTGATGATCGTGCAACTTGGGGGCAGCACAGTTTGCAGCCACGGCTCTGTGATCCATTTTCGAGGAACACCGGAAGAGACGGTCCGTAGGCCGGTGGCTACAGCGGCAAAGAAAATGTTCGCACTATGATTAATGCTTTCCAGAGCGAGCTCACAATCAATGTCGTCGCGTCCATCATCGTATCTTTGCTCTTTCTGGGCCTCGGTTTTCTGTGGGGAAAATACAAGGAACGGCAGCGGAAGTTTGGGCGAAATCTCGAAGAGTACGACTTCTATCCTTTTACAGTTACCCGGGAGAACTTCGGCGAGTTCAGCCTCAAAGATTTTCGGCTGGGAATGCATTACTTCCTCAAGAACCAGGATCACACCGCCGCGCGACAACTGATCTTCATCGGCGAGCAAAACAATGTGCGCACGCAACTCGAGCCCTCGGAGCAGAAGGTTTACGCGGAGCTATTTGACAAATACGACGGTAAAAAGGTCACCGATGATACGCATGAATTCCTTGAGAACTACGAGCGGATTGTGCGGCTGATCGGCAAATCATTCCCAAATACCGGCATCGAAATCTTGCTTCACAATCTGGCCGATCCTGCGCACTCGCTGATTACGCTTGAAAACAATGTGACTGGCCGGCACTTACGCGACGGCACAACAAATCTGCTGATTGATCTCAAGCGCCGCCAGCTCCTGAACGAAGACGAGCTGAACATCGGCGCACGAAAATTCAAATGCACCACCATCCCGATCAAACGAAAGGAATTCGGGATCGTTGGCGCGATTTGCATAAATATCGATGCCAATTACATCACCGAAGAAGTGCTAAAAGATCGGCAACGCATCGAAACATGGTTCCAAAACTTTCTGCGCACTGATATGCAGCTAGATGAAAATATTTTGAGTAAGGACGAATACGCAAAGGCGCAAAAGGGTCAAAGGCACTTTAAAGACGAAGGCTTTTGATCCTGCAACTGCCATCTCGAGCGGAGCTGGAGCTCTGATTGCCGGACTCACAAGCGAGCAATTAGAGATCCCTCGACTTCGTTCGGAATGATAACGACGGGAGCTGTAGCCGCCGCCCTTTTGGACCCTGCGCGATCTAAACACTCGACGAGCTCCTCCGGCGCTTCGCGCAGGGAAGCGGCTACATTCATTTAGGCGAGGCTTGTAACGCGGCCTGGTATTCCGGTTTCTTGTGGTACTCCACTAAGCGGAATCCCCAGCTGATCAGGGTCGAAAGATCTTTCGTCATCGATTTCTTCTCATTCAGGAACTTAGTGATTTTCGTCCTCAGCTCTCGCTGTTGATCGGTCTGATCGAGGATCTCAAAAATTTCCATCGACAGCAACCAGTCTTCAGGATGTTCGGCCTGCTGTGTTTCCCAAATTTCTCCCAACCGTTCATAGCCGGCTTTGCTCTCTCGGATTTTGCGCACCTGGGCATAGAGATTTTCCAAGCGCTTTCGTTTTGCATCGGACGGGACTTTGATGGTCCGTTCCTTCGGAATGAGTGCCACTTGATTGTAGGCGTCTTTGTCGGCGGCTCCGTTGAACACGGAACTGATGCCCTCGCCGACCGCCATGTCGAAGACGCCCCAATCTGGATTGAACAAAACGCGATCGCCGTGTTTGGCTGTGCAGTTTGAAAACGTGATAAGCAGTAGTTTTCCTTCGCCACGCAAGATGTTTTCGACTTTTCCTGATACTACGACTCCGCTGACGAATTCAATTTTTGCCTTCCTGCCTTCTACAATTCCGAGCGCGTGCAATTGATCGCTGGTGAGTGACTCGGGTGCCGCAGGTGTTTGGTTCCATTTTCCGATGGGCGAACCAAACCCATCCTGGTGGTAATCAACGCCGTGGCCCTGCAGTTCCTTGTCGCGGAACGCGAGCGCGGTCTTGCCTGTGGTGCGCAGGTAAATTGGCGAATTGTTTTCATCCGTGATGACTTCGGTGAAAACGCCGCTGACTTGTAAGCCGGAAGAATACTCACAGGTGGCGGCGTTCTCACATTCGATAGCCTTATTGATGCCGTCGAGTCCTCCAACTTTAAACGCCATCGTGCTTGCAAATTCTTCGAGCACACGCCTCAAGTGCTGAAAATCCGCGCACACAAACAGTTGCGGCTGTTTTGTGGTAATATCGAACGCGCAAGTCTCCGCATCGATGGAGTAGGGGATCTTTTTTACCTCGGCCTCAAGGCACGACACCGATTCGCCAATCGATGAAAGTAAGCCGGCGCCGTAGATCTTCGGGTTTTCCAGTGTGCCGATGAGTCCGTATTCAACGGTCCACCAATGCAGGCGAGACAGCAGCGCCATTTCGGAAGGCTCGCCCAAAGTTTTCTGCCGATGCTCAACCAGTTTGGTTGCCTCATCGACTTCTTTCTGATCGGCGTTCGGTCGCTCCTTCAGGATTGATAAGTGTCGGATGGCCTGATACAGCTCAAAATCTTTTTTCGACGACATCGCTTTCGCGCCGACTTCTCCAAAACGCTGCAGATATTCCGAGTATTCGCGATCAACGATGATCGGCGCGTGCCCAGCGGCCTCGTGCACAATATCCGGCGCCGGCGTGTATTCGATGTGATGGATTTGGCGCATGTCGCACGCGATGACCAACACCCTGTACGCCTGAAATTCCATGAACGCCGCAGGCGGAATAAATCCGTCTACGGCCACCGCGCCCCAGCCAATCTTCGCCAGGATGTCGTTCATCTCCTGAATGCGGGGGATACGCTCAAACGAGATGCCCGTATTAAGGAGTCCCTGGAAATAAACTTTATGTGCGTACTCCTTCAGGAAAAAAATATTCTGGCGCATGATAAATCGCCAGACTGCGTGATCGACTGAAGTGTAATCGTCATATCGCTGATCGACCGCGAACTGAAGCAAATGTTTCGGGCAACTGGCGACGGCCGCGTTGTCGTAACTAATACCGCTTTTAGAATTCATTCGGGGGCCTCCTCATTGGGCGAACACAATTTATGATTCGTTTCGTGCGCGAGCAAGGATGTTTCCCTTTCCTGGAGCGCACGCGTCTCGCGTGCACGTTTCGGCGCCTCGCCGAAACGCGGTCGGGGTGACCAGCGAGACAGAGGAATTGGTTGAAAAGTTCGCGATCGCGAGGACGCCATCGCCTGCACGCGAGCCGCGTGCGCTCCCAGAATATCAACGAGGCGGTTCACCTGAACCGCCTGCTTAAAGACGTGGCTGCTGTTGGGCGATTGAGGTCAATCGCCCTACCTCAAGAATGGGAACAAAGTTAGAAAATGATCACGGTATTCCCGACGCTTACCAAATCTTTCACACGCGCGGCGTCCCAGTTGGCCAAGCGGATACAGCCGTGGCTCGCAGCGCGGCCAATCGTCTCAGGATTATTTGTGCCGTGAATGCCAATCCCTGGTTTGTTTAATCCCATCCAGAGGACGCCGACCAGATTGTTCGGGCCCGGCGGGAGATTGTAGTAATCCTCAGTTCGGACACCGTGATTGAGCATGCCTTCGTCATACCGGAACCACGGCCAGACGCTCGCACCCAGAATTTTCCATGTGCCGACAGGTGCCGGCAGAGTTTTGGATCCGGGTGTGATCGGGAACACGCACACGAGCTGATCATGATCGAACACTTCAAGCAAATGCTCCTGTGTATCGACGAAAATCTTCCGGGAGGCGAACGCCGGATTTTCGGGAACCTTCCCTTCGGTGAATTTCTCGACTTCGAACGGCAGGACATTCGGCACGTTGAGCGTTTCGCCTGGCTGAAGGTGCTCCCAGTTTTTCCCCGGGTTGAGCTTCTGAATGTACGCCTCTGCAGAATGGAAGCGTTCGGCGACAAATTCCAGCAGCGATGTATATGGCATCCATTTCAATTTCGCTTGCTCCGCATGACTGCCGGGGACATCGCCGATCTGCTTCAGGTCTTCTTCTCTGATCGTGTAGGTCGTGAAAGCCACCGGCACCTGATCGAGCATCCAT
>DATARG010000285.1:0-8991 GCA_036264275.1 Candidatus Udaeobacter sp.
GTGAGCTCGTCGTCCACGATCAGGAGCGACTTATATGCTCTCGCGGTTAAAGCATGCCGATTTCGGGGCGCAACCGAAGCGCTCGACGGCGACAACCTTCGGACATTTCCATTTCGTCAACGGCCGCCGACCCGCATTTATCAATTCGACCGGTCGCGCGGCGTGGTCGGATTTCCGGATAAACCTCAGGACGCGCTGGAAACTTTCGACCGCCTCAGGTTGAAATCCTTGGAATGACAATCGAAATGGCTTCAAACGATCAGGAAGATCTCGGCCTCGGCCTTAAACCGGGCGACCCACAGTATCGTGCCTACGTCGGGCCGCCGGAGGATTACGATTTAATCGCCGCGATGACATTTAATCTCCTGACCACGCTCGGTCTGCGCCAGCATCATTTGGTGCTTGATGTGGGTTGCGGCTCGCTGCGAATTGGACGGCTTTTAATTCCATACCTTAATCAGGGAAAATACTTTGGCATAGAGCCTAACGAATGGTTGGTGGATCAAGGAATCAGGAGAGAACTGGGAAAATCACTGCTGGAAATTAAGAATCCGACGTTTTTCTTTTCTGACTCACCAAACACGATTGCGCAGACGAAAGTCGCATTCAATTTCGCACTGGCCCAATCGATCTTCAGCCATTGCGGGCTCGAGCTGATCAAAGCTTGGTTGTCGGCGATCAGCTCTTCGCTCGCACAGGATGGAGCTTTGGTCGCCACGTTTTTGGTCGGCGAAGAGGACTCAACACGAACGGATTGGATTTATCCCGACTGCGTAAATTACCGGCCAGCGACCCTCGAGCGCGCCGCCAAAGACGCGAATCTACGATTCGAAATTCTGGATTGGAAACATCCGCGCCAGACCTGGGCGCTTTTTGCCGCTCCCGGATTTGATTCCAGTTGGTTCAACCATCGCCCTCTCACTTGGAACGAAAGCGTGCAGAGAGCGCTTAGCCAAAAGCGTCAGCCGTGATCAACGAGAAGATTTTTGCGGCTCCGCGCAAGGTGGAAAATGTGGCCGATTGTTATTTTTATCACACCATGGAACTTCCGGGTCACGGAGTCATTGAAGGTCGGGACTGGGATTTGCGTGGACGAGTGGATGAGTACTTCGGTAACGTCGATTTTGTAGGTCAACGGGTTTTGGAGATCGGTCCCGCCAGCGGTTTTCTGACGTTCGAGATGGAAAAGCGCGGTGCTGAAGTCGTCTCAGTCGAAGTGACGGAGGAGCATGGCTGGGACTTCGTCCCCTACCCAGCTGCGAGATTGGAAGAAGTGTTCGGGCCACGTCGAATTGTGATGCAGCAGTTGAAAAATTCCTACTGGTTCAGTCACGCCGCTCTGCAATCCAAAGCGAAGGTGCACTATGGCGACGCTTATAATTTGCCTGGGGCACTCGGAGATTTCGATATCGCTGTGATGGGAGCTGTGCTGCTGCATTGCCGCGATCCGTTGCGAATCGTTGAGCAATGCGGAAAACAAGCGAAATCACTTATCATCGTGGATAAATTCCACCCGGACCTCGAAGGCGCGCCGGTCTGCCGTCTGGCGCCGACGGCGGAGAATTTTCTTTGGCACACGTGGTGGCATTTCAGCACGCAATTCTTCGCGCAATTCCTGGCGGTGATGGGGTTCACGACGTCGGAACCTTCAAAGCATGAACAGTATCATCGCGGACGTGCACATACGCTTTTCACCCTCGTCGCGAGGCAAGAGTGACGCGTTGCGCTATTCCCGAATTGACACTCCGCTTCGAGTTTGGGTAAAAAAGTCTGTTATACGCCTGCGGCTAAGATGGAAACTATTAAGCGCTCGTTCACGCTGAGCCGATTGCGAAAACTGCTTTGCGTAATTCTGTTAATCGCACCCGGCGTTGTTGGATCAGGGCCCATCGTCTTCTCGCATGCAATCACAGGAACTGGATCGGCTTCCGGTGACGCCGATGCATCGGGTTGGGTCGATAATCTTCCCGCCTGCGCTATCCCTAGACCGACCCCGTGCCTGGGTCGTTGTTCTCAACTGGTAGGTCTAGATCAGAATTTTGATGATGTGGCTCCCCCCATATTGCCTCCAGACTGGCTAGCCACTAACGCTTTGGGACCGCCGCCGCTCTGGATCACATCCCATTCCGGGCTGCCGATGCCACCTGCGGATACACCGCCCAATGCAGCGCTCATTGATGATCCAGGTGTCGTGAGCGACAAGCGGCTCGACTCGCTGCCCTTTCCCGTTTCGGGAGGTTCAGTGCAGTTGGTCTTTGCGCACAATTTCAATCTCGAAGCATCAGACGTAGACCCAAACGTTGGGTACGATGGAGGTGTGCTGGAGATGAGTTTTGATGGTGGAAATACATTTCAAGACATTCTTGCCGTTGGCGGCAGCTTCGCCATGGGTGGTTACAACCGCACAATCAGCACCGATCGGGGTAGTCCCATCGCAGGTCGTCAGGCGTGGAGCGGTAATTCGGGAGGGTTTATCTGCACAGTGGTCAACCTGCCATACCTCCCGCCAAGCGGCAGATTCCGTTGGCGAATGGCGAGCGACAACAGCGGCGCTGGCGAGGGCTGGCGCGTTGACACAGTTACTATCAGTTTGTGCGCACCGTTTCCGGGGTGTTCATCGACTCCGCAGCCTCGCCCCACGCCAGCCCCGCGGCCGTAGCCATCGACATCGCCGAACCCGCGTCCTACCCCGCGTGTTTACTCGGCACCTCGGCCAAGCCCGTGATCGGGCATCACCAATTAGGGCGTCGTTTCGTAGAAACACCCTACAACAATTCGCTAACCAGCGATTTCTCTTCCTTTAATTCTGCGATCGACGCCTCAATTTTCGAGCGACTGAAATCGTTTATCGGAACCCCTTCCACGATTTCCCATTTCCCGTCGCGCACACGAACGGGGAATGACGAGATCAATCCTTTCTCAACATCGTAACTGCCATCCGAATAAACCGCGACGCTGTGCCAATTGTTCGCCGGCGTATCGTTAAGAAGAGAAAACACCGTATCCACAACTGCATTCGCTGCCGAGCCGGCCGAAGAAAGCCCGCGCGCTTTGATTACAGCAGCGCCGCGTTGTTGGACCGTGGCGATAAAGTCGTCCTTCAGCCATTTCTCGTCTCCGATCACTTCGTTCGCGGGACGTCCATCAATTCTCGCGTTATAGAAATCTGGATACTGCGTCGAAGAATGATTTCCCCAAATGGTCATGTTTGTGACCGAGCGAATACTTACCCCAGCCTTGTGCGCGAGCTGCGCCCGTGCGCGGTTTTCGTCCAGTCGAGTCATCGCAAACCAGCGACCGCTCGGAATCTCTTTCGCATTGTTCATCGCAATTAAACAATTCGTGTTACATGGATTTCCGACGACGAGCACGCGAACGTCAGCCGCAGCATTTTTTTGAATTGCCTGACCTTGTCCGATAAAAATTTTCCCGTTGATGCCAAGCAAATCCTTTCGTTCCATGCCGGCCTTGCGCGGGACACTTCCAACCAGCAACGCCCAGTTCACGTCGCGAAAACCCTCATCGAGATCGGCTGTTGGAATCACCGATTCAAGAAGTGGGAATGCGCAATCATCCAATTCCATGACTACGCCTTCGAGCGCACCGAGCACGGCGGGAATCTCGATCAAATTAAGTCTGAGCGGCTGATCAGGCCCGAACATCTGTCCGGAGGCGATGCGAAACAGGAGCGCGTAACCGATGTGTCCGGCAGCACCAGTCACGGCGACTTTAATCGGAGTTTTCATGGCGCAATTAGCCATAAACATCTTATTGAGAGCAAGCGATTCCTCGCGTTACGGGGAATGACAGGAACGAGATTGGCGGTAGACTTTTAACGCGATGTATCCAACAAGATTGAACAAGATCATCAACCTTTTTGAATCGCTGCCGGAAGATGAGAGACGCGAGACGCTCGTTTCGTATGCAGATAATGCGAAAAGACAGGAGCCCCGCGAGGGCGAGAATTTTGATCTCACCGACATTCGCAAAGACGAGGAATGCACCGATGCGGTCGGCGTTTATCTGCACGTAGATGAACAGGGCAAGGCGCACATTCGCATGACTCTTGGTCCGGAAGTGCAAACGCTAACTCGCGCGATGACGGCAATTCTTTGCAAGGGGCTGGATGGTTCGACGCCGCAGGAGATTCTCGATCTGCCGAGTGATTTTGTGATGCGAATTGTCGGCACCGAGCTCGTGCGACTACGCAGCCAGACTGTGTATTACGTCCTCACCCGGATAAAAAGCATCTGCAAAGTTTGGCTAGACCGGCAGCGCATGGCTCAGGTGGCGTGACGAAGCTCTGGTTGCTAGCGCGGTTCGGCTGCAAGACCGACAATCGCGAGAGTGAGCCAAGCTGGCTAATATCAACATTGTGTTCGCATGCGAACTTCACGCGATTTTGTTTGCCACTCCCCATCAACGATGTGCAAGAATCACGAACCGATGAGAATCACTACTCCTGCGATTTCGCTCCTCGCTGCGATGATAGTCGGTTCCTGTGCGACCCAGACGCCGCAACTGGCAAACTTCGGTTGCCAGGGAACTGATTCGCCTGACCATCAGTTGCGCGCCTGCGTGATCGAGGTCGGCAAGTTCCCGGCCCCCCTGAACGAATCGCGCGTCGACATCCGCGACACCTCAGGCAAGCTCGTTGCATCGCGCAATTTCGGTTCACCGAAAGGCGACCAGGGCCGCAGCGTTGTCTATTCCGCGTGGACGCCCGATTCGAACTTTTTTGTGTTCAGCACGCGCAGTTCCGGCGGACACTCGCCCTGGCACTGGAACACGTATTTTTACAGCCGGAAAAAGAACAAGTTCACGTTGCTTGACGATACGATTGGCCCAGTGATCAAGTCGCATTTCACCGTTCAAGCGCCGGACATTGTGGAGGCGACTGTTCAGGGCACCGCATCAGATCCGACCGACATCAAAACGGGGCATGTCGTCAGCCAACATCTCGGCGCACTTTAGGTGCTCGAGAAGCAGATAATGGTTGCACGCCACAGGAATGTTTGGTTGTTCCGCCGCACCGCGGGACGCGAAGCCTCCTCGACTTGTCAGGCAGGATGCCTAAGTTACGTTCGCCCCGCAAATGCCGCGGAATAACGAACTTAAAAAAATCCTCCTCATTGGCTCCGGTCCAATCGTGATCGGGCAGGGCTGCGAATTTGATTATTCCGGCGTCCAAGCGTGCAAGGCGCTTCGCGAAGAAGGCTACGAAGTGGTGCTGGTGAATTCAAATCCCGCCACCATCATGACGGATCCGGAATTTGCCGATCGCACTTATGTCGAGCCGATCACGCCTGAGGTGATCGAGGCGATCATGGAACGCGAAAAACCGGACGCGATTTTGCCCACTCTTGGTGGCCAAACGGCGCTCAATGCGGCGATGGAATTGAATCGCAACGGCGCACTGGCGCGGCACGGCGTGAAATTAATCGGCGCCAATGCGCAGGCGATCGCGAAAGGCGAAGATCGCCAATTATTCAAGGAAGCGATGCTCCGTATCGGACTCGAGGTGCCTCGCTCTGGCATAGCGCGTTCGCTTTCAGATCTCGATCGGATCGTTGCCGAGATTGGAACATTTCCGCTGATCATTCGTCCGGCATTCACTTTGGGCGGGACTGGCGGCGGGATCGCTTACAACCGCGAAGAACTTGATGAGATCGCAGCGCGCGGCCTGGATCTTTCGCCAGTACGCGAAGTGTTGATCGAAGAATCGCTGGTCGGCTGGAAGGAGTTCGAAATGGAAGTTATGCGGGATCGAATGGACAACTGCGTCGTCGTTTGCTCGATCGAGAATTTTGATCCGATGGGCGTGCACACCGGCGATTCCATCACCGTCGCGCCAGTGCAAACACTAACCGACAAGGAATATCAAATGATGCGCGACGCCGCGTTTGCGGTAATCCGTGAAATTGGCGTCGAGACCGGCGGATCAAACATTCAGTTTGCTGTTCATCCCGAAACAGGCCGCATGGTCGTGATTGAAATGAATCCGCGCGTGTCGCGTTCCAGTGCGCTGGCATCGAAAGCGACCGGCTTTCCGATTGCAAAAATCGCGGCCAAACTCGCGATCGGCTACACGCTCGATGAAATCAAAAACGATATCACGCGTGAAACGCCGGCCTGCTTTGAGCCGACGATTGATTACTGCGTGGTTAAAGTTCCGCGGTTCACGTTTGAAAAATTTCCCCAGGCAGATGCGACGCTCACAACACGGATGAAAAGCGTCGGAGAAGCGATGGCAATCGGACGCACGTTTAAGGAAGCATTGCAAAAAGCTCTGCGCAGCCTCGAAATCAAGCGCTTTGGTTTGTTAGGTGACGGCGCAGACAGAGAAGTCGATCTTGAAACGCTACGCCTCAGGCTGGCGAACCCGAATGCCGAACGAATCTTCTACATCGCGCAAGCATTCCAAAAAGGCGCTTCGATTGATGAAGTTTACGAGCTTACGAAAATCGACCGATGGTTTTTGCGAAATGTCGCTGAGATCGTTGCCGAAACCGGATGTTTGAAGACAAAAATGTTCCTGCGCGCGAAAAAATTCGGTTTTTCCGACCGACAATTGGCAGCCGCTCGAGGCGTTTCGGAAAGCGAAATACGATCCAAGAGAAAAACTGAAGGAGTGGCACCCACGTACCGCCTCGTGGATACGTGCGCCGCGGAGTTTGAAGCTTATACCCCATACTACTATTCGACGTACGGCGACGAGAACGAGCGGCGCGACGGCGACAAACGCAAGATCATGATCCTGGGCGGCGGCCCAAACCGGATCGGCCAGGGCATCGAATTCGACTACTGCTGCGTACATGCCGCATTCGCTCTGCGCGAACTCGGATTCGAGACGATCATGGTGAACTCGAATCCAGAGACGGTTTCTACCGACTATGACACGAGCGACAAACTTTATTTTGAGCCGCTTACCCTAGAAGACGTGCTCAATATTTACGACCAGGAACAACCGGAAGGCGTGGTTGTCCAGTTTGGTGGGCAAACACCACTGAATCTTGCCAGTGGATTGAAAGCAGCAGGGGTGCCTATTCTTGGACGCAAACCGAAAGCATTGAGACCGCCGAAGATCGAAAACTATTCGCGGCGATGCTGGACAAACTTCGCCTACGTCAAACTCCCAACGGATCGGCAAAAAGTACCAAAGAGGCCGTGGCGATAGCGAAGAAAATTGGCTATCCCGTGCTCGTTAGGCCAAGTTTCGTTCTGGGCGGGCGCGCGATGGAGCTAGTGTACACCGAGACGGATCTCAGACGCTACATGACCAATGCGATTGAAGTTACGCCTGATCGCCCGGTGCTCATCGATCGCTTTCTCGAGGACGCCATCGAGGTCGATGTCGATTGCATCTCCGACGGCGAGACGACCGTCATTGGCGCAATCATGGAGCACATCGAAGAAGCAGGCATCCACAGCGGTGACAGCGCCTGCGTGATCCCAACGTTCTCGCTATCGCAAAAAGTTCTGGATGATATTTCATCCGCGACCAAGGCAATGGCGCGCGAGCTGAATGTGTGCGGTCTGATGAACGTGCAGTTCGCCGTGAAAGGCGATGATGTTTACGTGCTTGAAGTGAATCCGCGCGCCTCGCGTACTGTGCCATTCGTCAGCAAAGCGATCGGCGTTCCGTTGGCAAAGCTGGCCGCCAAAGTGATGACGGGAAAATCATTGCGCGATCTTGGATTTACGAAAGAAATCGTGCCAAAACATTTTTCGGTGAAAGAAGCGGTGTTCCCGTTTCTGCGGTACGAGGGCTTGGACATTTCCCTTGGGCCGGAGATGAAATCGACAGGCGAAGTAATGGGCATCGATGTTGATCTCGGCCTGGCGTATGCCAAATCGCAGATGGCTGCGCCGCCTCCTTTACCGAAAAGGGGAAGAGTTTTCATCAGCGTCAAAGATGCTGATAAAGAAGCGATCATTCCCGTCGCGCGCGAATATCTTGAACTCGGTTTTGAAATTGTTTCCACCGGCGGAACCGCAGAGACGCTAACCAAAGCAAGAATCAAAGTAACGAAGGTGTTCAAGATTCATGAGGGGCGTCCGAATGTGCTCGACCGGATTAAAAATGGCGATATCAATTTCATCATCAACACGCCGAGTGGCAAGATTCCGCGAGAACACGAAGTGGTTATTCGCAATGCGGCGCTTGCCGCAAAGATTCCGATCATGACGACGGTCCGCGCAGCGCTAGCCAGCGCGAATGGAATCCGCTCATTGCAAAAACGAAAAGTTCAGGTGCGGACCTTGCAGGAATATCATTGTAGCGACGGTGTCTGACCACCGAGAATTGTTAGACACGGATTTGCGGCGGTTCGAAACCGCCGCTACAGAAACCAATGAAATATTCGATCTTGTTGCTGCTATTGATAGCCACGTCGGTTTTTGCAGCTGAAGAAAAGAAACCGGAAACAACTCCCACGAATTCATCCAATGAAGTTGCTGTTATCAAAACAAACGAGGGTGAAATTGTGGTGCAGTTTTGGACGGATGCCGCACCAAACACAGTCGAGAATTTCAAGAAACTGGCGCGCCAGGGCTTCTACGACGGAACAACCTTCCACCGAATCGTCAAAGAGTTCATGATCCAGGGCGGCGATCCGAATTCAAAAGATCCGGCAAAAGAGAACAGCTATGGAGAAGGCGGACCCGGGTACAACGTCAAAGCCGAGTTCAACGATCATAGCCACGACCGAGGCGTGATTTCGATGGCGCGTGGGCCGGATCCGGACTCCGCCGGTTCGCAGTTCTTCATCTGCCTCGCCCCAGTGCACCGGCTCGACCATCAATACACGACGTTTGGTAAACTGATTAAAGGCCAGGATGTGCTAGAGAAAATCGGTGGCATTCCGGTGACCAGGAACAGCATGGGCGAACCGAGCAAACCGAACAAACGCGTAGTGATCGAGAACATCAAGATCGTGCCGGCTGATTCAGTGAAATAGCAGGACAGAACTTTATTAACACCCGGCTTTA
>DATARG010000023.1:0-4045 GCA_036264275.1 Candidatus Udaeobacter sp.
GAACCAGAGTGTGACTCCCAATGAATAGATGTCCGACCGCGCGTCGGTTCTTTCACCTTCGAATTGTTCTGGACTGGCATAATGCGGCGTACCAACGAATCCGATTCGAACCCGCGTTCGCACGGGCGCATCCGATCCGCCACCGGACGGATTTGCGCGGTCGGCGAGTGGGCGAAGGGAACTGGCGATCCCTTTAACAAGGCCGAAGTCAATTAACTTTGCTACGATCACGCCATCGGCTTCGGTGCAAAGCATGACGTTAGAAGGTTTGACATCGCGGTGAACGAATTTGCGATCGCCCGCGGCAATTAGCGCGCGAGCGATTTGGAGTGCGATGTCGAGCGCAACTGCGCAAGCGATTGGTCCTTTGCGGCGAATCCGATCCTCAATCGTGTCGCCCTCGACCAGTTCCATTGTGTAAAAATATTCTTCCCGTTCGCTGCCGAGATGGAAAACCGATGCAATGTTGCGATGGCGCAATTGTGCGGCAGCCCGCGCCTCGGATAAGAAACGCGCGCGACTCGATTCATCCGCGAGGTAACGTTGGTGAATCACCTTGAGAGCGACTTCACAACGCAGATTTGTATCGAAAGCTCTGTAAGTCACCCCCATGGCGCCCCGACCGAGCTCGACAGGAGCGCCTGCGTCGTCGATGACCAGCTCATATTGGTCAAAACGCTTCGGTCTGCCAGAATCGTTTAGATCTTCGTCGCCCAATGCGGTGCGCAGGAGGCAACTGACACAACAGGTTTCTGCGCCCGCGGTGGAACTGAGTCGCGAACCGCATTGGGCACAGACTGGCTGGCTTGGCTTCGATTCAACGCTTTGCGTCTCGTTCATGCGACTTGCGCCAATGCATTGAAAAGATAGCGTAGTTCCTCGTCAATCTCGTGCGGCGACGAAACTGTGCGAGCAACTTCGCGGCGCACAATTTCCCGATAACGTTGCCGCAATCGATGAACGTGCGTTTTTACCGTAGCCCTGGGAAGACCCGTTCGTACCGACGCGACATCATACGAGGGGAGAACACTGCCACCCCCAAGAAAGTCCTTCAGTTGTTCGAAGAGTTTGATCTTTCCTTCGCCCTGCAATTCGTCACGCAAAGAATCAAGTGCGCCAGCAGTAAGCGATTTCGCCCAGCGCAATTCGAATAAATGTTCCGCGGTTGAATTGGACGCGCTGGAAGCTTCATAAAAGGCCTCCGCTGTTTCCTGGTCGAGCGAAACGATTTGATAGCCACCGCCTCGCCGGATGGCTTGCTCCCGGTCCCAATTATCTGCGAGGAAATTTTTCACCGACGCGAGCAGAAACGAGCGGAATTTGCCGTGAAGCCGGTCTGTTCGCGCGTACGCCTTGGTTCGCAAGAAGAATGTAAAAAATGATTGGGTTAGGTCCTGGGCATCAGGAGGAGGGTAACCGCGCCGACGGACAAAACTATAGATTGGGGGCCAATACATCTCGCATAATTGGGCAAGAGCATTTGCTGCCTCCGGCACATCTGTGAGAGCGGACTGCGCGACGATACTCCAGTGCGTGGTAGCAAAACTCGCGCCGCCATCCTGGAGAGTGCCAGGAGTTGCTTTCACGTGCTAAGCATAACAAACCAGACCATGCTGTGGCAACAATACGGCGCAATTATAGGGCAATCACATCGGCTGCCGCCAGACGGAATGCTTCCTTTACAAATCCTTATTACGACTCACTGCGCACATTCTTCGAATGCCGCCGGCTGCCCGCGGAGATAAGCCAGAACTTCGCCGGCGAAATGAAGCGAGCCTGTGATCAGAATCGGATTTGGTTTCGCGCGGGCTAGCGTCAATGCACCACCAATAGTGGGAGTGATGGAGTGGGGGAGTGTTGGCATGATAGTGGAAAAGATTTGCGCCAGCGCATCTGGATCAGCGGCGCGGTCGCTGCGAATTTTTGGAAGAAAAACAGATTCCATGATCGATGCGAGCGCTTCGCAGATGCCGCGCAAATCTTTATCGGAAAGAACGGCGAACACGAGCGTCGCCTTCTGATCGCCAAAAACTTCCCGCCACGTTTTCGCCAGAATGCGCGCTGCGCCGGGATTATGTGCGCCGTCAATGATGGTGCGCTCATCCCATTTCTGGAAGCGAGCAGGCCATTCGACGGACGCGAGCCCACGCACAATCGCTTTTTCACCAAACTGGATGTTCGCGTCGTGAATAGCGGCGATTGCTACTGCGGCATTTTGTTTTTGGTATTCGCCACGCAAAGCAACTGGTGACCGTTTGTAAGTCTCATGTATGAATCGAATCGGCGAACGGCATTCAGTAGATCGCGCCCGAATGACTTCCTCGGCCTCCGGTTGCTGCGGAGCAGAAATCACCGGAACTGATGGTTTGATAATTCCTGCTTTCTCACCCGCGATCTCAGCGAGGGTGTATCCGAGCCATTTTTCATGATCAACAGTAATCGGAGTAATGACTGAAACATCGGATTGAACAGCGTTTGTCGCATCGAGTCTGCCACCCAGGCCGGTTTCAAGAATCGCGATATCGATTTTCGCGTCGCCAAAATGTTTTAGGGCGAGTGCAGTTGTGACTTCGAAAAATGTCGGGTGTGGGTCCCAATCCATAATGAGATCGCGTATCATCATCAGGCCGTTGGCAACTGCGTCCTCGGAAATCATCTCTCCATCTACGCGAATCCGTTCGCGAAACGTGACAAGGTGAGGGGATATGAAAAGGCCGCTGTGATATCCTTGCGCGTGACAGATGGAATCGATCATGGCGCAAACCGAGCCCTTACCGTTTGTGCCGGCGACGTGGATGACCTTGAGTCTAAAGTCGCCACAACATTCGTCGAGCAGGCGCCGAGTGTTTTCGAGACCTAGTTTGATCCCAAAACGTTGCAGACCATAGAGCCAGGCCAGCGCCTGTTTGTAATTCAAACACGAGGGCAGTGCCACATTCACCGTCCCGCGGAGAAGTACGACAGCAATCGACTAACCTCGTCGCGCAATTTTTTCCGGTGCACGATCATGTCGATCAGGCCGTGTTCCTGAAGAAATTCAGCAGTTTGAAATCTTTCGGGCAAATCCTGGTGAGTTGTTTCCTTGATCACGCGTGGGCCGGCGAAACCGATCATGCTTTTTGGTTCGGCGATGATTACGTCGCCTAACGAAGCAAAGCTGGCCATCACGCCGGCGGTCGTCGGATTCGTGAGAATAGAAATGTAAGGCAGCTTTTCTTCTCCATGACGCGCCAGCGCACCACTGGTTTTCGCCATTTGCATAAGGCTCAACATTCCTTCGTACATGCGCGCGCCGCCGGACGCGGCAACAATGATGACTGCACAGCGCTGGGCGGTGCCGTATTCAATGGTCCGGGTGATTTTCTCCCCAACGACCGAGCCCATTGTTGCCGCGAGAAAACCGAAATCCATCACTGCAATCGCTACCTTGTAGCCATCAAGAATGCCATGCCCGGTGATGACGGCGTCGAGGAGTCCCGTCCTCTCATGATATTTCTTGAGACGATCCGTGTACGTGGCCATTCCCTGGAACCGCAACACGTCAATGGATCTCAGGTCTGCGTCCATCTCTATGAAGGTGTCCGGATCGAGAAGACTCTGGATTCGTTCGTTGGCAGGTTGCGCTTGATGATAGTCGCAGCGCGGACATACACGTTGATTTTGCGCCAGCTCAGTGTCGGGCACGACTTGGTCGCAGCCGGGGCATTTTTGAAAAACGCCTCGCGGCATTTCACGCTTTTTCCCGGCCTGCGCCTTGATTGCCGGTTTTTTAAAGATTGCCATGGGATTATGCGCGTGCCGCGGTGGCAGCGTGAACCGACTTTGCGCCAGCGCGTTTCAATACACGCGCACATTCGCTCAAGGTAGAGCCGGTTGTAAGGACATCATCGATTAACAACACGCGCAAGCCTCGCACGTCCGCGTTTTTTCGTAAACGAAATGCGTTGTGCAAATTTTCCATGCGCTCGGAACGATCGAGCGCGGTTTGAGTGGTCGTGTAGCGAATCCGTTTGAGCAGGGGTCTGCAAGGAATTGAAGTCTGCGC
>DATARG010000052.1:0-4846 GCA_036264275.1 Candidatus Udaeobacter sp.
TATTTGCGACAGCTGCATCAACGTTTGCAAAAGCATTCTCGATAAAGAGCTCAACGAAGACGCCCGACGTCAGTCTTCGAATATTCGGGTGCCGAAGCCGGCACAAATTCGGGAAGCTCTCGATCAATATGTAATCGGACAAGACATCGCCAAGAAGACACTTTCTGTGGCTGTGCATAATCATTACAAACGTGTGCTGCAGAGTCCCGCGCCGGCAGACACGTCCGCAGCGTTTCAGGCGGATCCACTAGCAGACGTTGAAATCGAAAAAAGCAACATTTTGCTTATCGGTCCCACAGGTTCCGGTAAAACCTTACTCGCAAAGACTCTGGCCAGAATCCTCGATGTGCCGTTCTGCATCGCGGATGCCACTACGTTGACCGAAGCCGGATACGTCGGCGAAGACGTAGAAAATATCATTCTGCGATTGCTTCAAAATGCCGATTACGATGTGAAGCGTGCCGAGATCGGGATTGTTTACATAGACGAAATCGACAAGATCGGACGCAAGACCGACAACGTTTCTATTACGCGGGATGTTTCCGGCGAAGGCGTACAGCAGGCTTTGCTGAAAATTTTGGAAGGCAGCACATGCAATGTTCCGCCGCAGGGCGGGCGCAAGCATCCGCACCAGGAATATATTCAGGTTAATACCGAAAAAATTCTGTTCATTTGCGGCGGCGCATTCATTGGGCTCGATAAGATCATCCAAAAACGGATTGGCCAAAAAGTGATGGGCTTTGGCAGCCCGACACTCGAGGTCGAGCAAGCACTGCGTAAAGAGTCGATCCGCCACGTGGAACCAGAAGATCTGCTCGCGTTCGGGATGATACCTGAATTCATAGGGCGCCTGCCAGTTGTTAGTTCGCTCGACACGCTCACCGAAGATGAAATGGTGGCGATTTTGACCGAAACAAAAAACGCGATGCTCAAGCAGTACACGAAGCTCTTCTCGATGGAGGGAGTCCGGCTCACGGTAACCAAAGATGCGTTGAGGGCGCTCGCTGCTCAGGCGGTCACCAAAGGCACAGGTGCGCGTGCGCTGCGTTCGATGCTCGAACGGATCATGCTCGACATCATGTACGACGTGCCGAGCCGCGAAGATATCGCCGAAGTAACGATCAATCGCGCGGTGGTAGAGGGCAGAAAAGTTCCGCTGATTCGCAAGAAGCAGGACAAGACCGCAGCGTAATTCAAACGGATCATTCTGACCGGAGCGAAGAAAATCCGAGATGTTTGAAAGCCTAACCTCAGGCTTCGTATTTCGTTGCATCTCTTCGCTCAAGATGACAGCTCAAAGACTGACAGTTGAGCGTTGAGTGTTCGGCGTTGCCCGTTCATTGTGTCTTCTTTCCATGCGCGCGACCCTTATCAACACCGGAACCGAACTTCTGCTCGGCGACGTTCAGGACGCGCACCTGGCGTTTATAGCACGCGAGATCCTTCCGTTGGGTTTACGAATCGAGGAACGGCGAACGGTTCCTGATACTGACGTTATCCGGCGTACCCTCAATGAATTATTCCCACTGTGCGAAATTCTCTTCGTGACTGGCGGCCTCGGTCCAACCACGGACGACATCACGCGCGAAATGGTTGCTGAATCGCTAGGCTTGGAGCTGCATCAAGACCCCGAGTTGTTGACCTGGCTTGAGCGGAGGCTGCAAGTGCGCGGAATTAAATGGTCTTCGGGCATTGCGCGCCAGGCCGATGTTCTCGCAGGCGCACGGGTCCTGCCGAACGAAAATGGAAGCGCGTCAGGGTTTTACCTGAAGGCGAATATCAATCCGCGCATTCCGTCGCCGCACGTGTTTGTTTTGCCAGGGCCGCCTCGCGAGCTTCAGCCCATGTTCAGAAAATTCGCAATGCCGATTCTAAAATCGATTATCGAGGTGCCGCTCCCAGTCGAGCGACGGTCGTACACTATTGCCGGCGTGGGTGAGTCGCTGGTTGAAAACGCGATTGGCGAGAAGGTTCTGGCAATTCAGGGGATCGAGCTGGGGTATTGCGCAAGACCAGGTGAAGTTGAGGTGCGGATCATCGGCGATCCGAACGCGATCCGAACGGCCGATGCTATCATCCGTCGCGAATTGGGCATTTCGATCTTCTCCGACAATGGTGAGGCGCTTGTAGCAGTCATCGTGAAACTGTTGAAACAACGGAGTGAAACGCTAGCAACTGCTGAATCATGTACCGGCGGTTTGATCGCAAACCAGATAACCGATGTGTCGGGCGCGTCCGACGTGTTCTTAGCGGGTTATGTCACGTACGCGAACTCAGCAAAGAGCGACGTCTTGAATATCGATTTGAAGTTAATCGAAAAACATGGCGCCGTTAGTGAAGCAGTCGCGCGCGCAATGGCCGAAGGCGCGCGCACACGAGCCGGTTCCACGCATGCGATCGCTACGACGGGAATTGCGGGCCCGACGGGTGGCTCGGATCAAAAACCGGTCGGAACGGTTTACGTTGCGCTGGCTTCAAGAGATTCAAAGACTCTCGCCATGAAATTTCATTTCCCAACCGATCGCGAGACATTCAAACAATTAGCGGCCCAAACGGCACTCGATCTTTTGCGCAGGAGACTTCTCAAGGAATGATGCTTCCTAACCGCACATTCACGATAACGGTTACGCCAGCCGTTACTCTTCGAAGAAGAATTACTAATCGCCAACGGTCACCGGGGTACCGACTTTTACGGTATCGTAAAATAACTTTGCTCCGTCTGACGACATCCGAATGCAGCCATGCGATGCAGGATATCCGGGCAAAATCCCGACATGCATTCCGACACCTTCGCTTGTTAGCCGCATGAACCACCTCATCGGCGCGCCGACATAATGTGTTCCGCTGGGTGCGGAATCGGCCTTGGCGCTGATGCCAGCGCGAACAACCCTACCCGAGCCATCGACGAAGTCGCCATAGATGCTGGAACGATGATCGGGATCTTTTTCGAGAACGGAGAAATGGCCTTGGGGTGTACTGTGCCCGGCCTTGCCGGAAGAGATTGGACTGTCGGCCGCGACTTCCTCGCCAACCATCAAATAGGCGCGCTGCTTGGGAATAGAGACGCGGACGTGCACGTTGTCCGGCGTTGCCTGCTTAAGCACAGATTGATTTACCTTCAACGGAGGCTGACTGCTAATGTAAGCGGACGCGCTGCGCATTTGTCGCGGTTGCGGTGTCGGCCTTGGTGATCTTGGTCCAAAAAGGCGAAACTGGGCGCTAATTGACGACGCCAGAACCGCCAGTAAAAGCGCGCTAAGAAGTATTCGAAGAGCTCTCGGCATAATTATCAGCCGCCACTGTAGCTATTTACGCGCCGAAGCCAACCCGTTAACCACTGTGATTCATGGCGATCGGTCGGAGCGTTTTGAACACGGCGGGTCAAGACGACTTTGGCTGCGCGCGCGAATTCATCAGGCGCACCTGAATCCGAATTACCGTGCATCGCTTCCAGCACCTGGAGCAGTCCCCATCCCTGGCCCTGGTAGCGCTCCGTGTGCAGAACGCCTTCTCCTTTGAAATTGACGTAGTCGATCAGGGCGTAGCATCCCTGCGGTGTTTTGATTAGCCGTTCAAATTGTTGTTGCACGTTAGTTTGATCGGCAGGCGCCGCTTCGGCCAGCATCTTAGGCAGAGCAGCATCCAATCTGGCAACAAGAAATTCTGCCTGGAGATCGATGGTATCGACCAGAAATCGGCGCAACTGGTTCATTTCAGTTGTATTTTGTGCTTTTAGAAACTCGGCACGCGAGTTCCAGGGGCACGGCGGCACACGGCCGACACCCAGAAGCAATGTCGGCAGTTTCGCGCCCCGGCTTGATACAAAGCTTACCAGCTTCGGGAAGCTTTCTTCGAACGGACCCTGTCTTCCCTTCGGATACCAGATGAAGTGACCGATACCGAGCGATGCGAAATCTTCTCCATTGTTCCATGAAGTCAGTCCGGAAATAGTTCCGTTACACTCATTTTGCCAAACTCTTTTTCCAACTTTCAATGCGTCGCTGTGCGAGATCGTGCTCGCCGGCGCCAGTTCCGGCCGAAATGCGATCAGCCCCATGGCTACGAGTGCAAAGCGCCAAACGGCTCGACCGAATTTATGGCAAGCCTGTTTTCTTGACGGGCGGCATTTATCCATTAGCGTGCGACTTTCTGCGGCGATAAACCTTAAATAAAAACGGCGCGGAAACACGATCTTATGAAACGTTTTATTGTTATTATCAGCGCATCCTTACTTGCATTCCCATTGTTCGGGCAAGACAAATCACCACAGCTCAAAGACACCAAGGACAAGGTTAGCTATAGCATCGGCATGCAAATCGGATTTAACCTCGGCCGCCAAAAGGTGGACATTAATCCCGATATCCTGGCCGCCGGCATTAAAGACGCCATTGCTGGCAAACCACAACTGACGCCGGACCAGGTTAAAGACATTATGGCTCAATTCGAAAAGGACATGGAACAGAAACAGAAAGAACTTGGAGAGAAAAACAAAACCCAAGGCGTGAAGTTTCTTGAAGACAACAAGAAGAAACCCGGTGTGAAAAGCACTGCGAGTGGTTTGCAATATAAGGTCGAGAAAGAGGGAACAGGAGCCCAGCCTAAAGCCACCGACATGGTCACCGTAAATTATCGCGGCACTCTGATCGACGGGACGGAATTTGATAGTTCGTACAAGCGCGGCCAACCGGCGACCTTTCCGGTTAATGGAGTGATCAAAGGCTGGACGGAAGCGCTTCAACTGATGAAGCAGGGATCCAAATATCAGTTGTTCATTCCGTCGACCCTCGCGTATGGCGAGCGCGCGATGGGCCCGGACATCGGTCCGAACTCGACTTTGATTTTTGAG
>DATARG010000044.1:0-5527 GCA_036264275.1 Candidatus Udaeobacter sp.
GTCCTACTGCTGGCACTGGCGATCTTCGGGAGTGCTGCGTGGTTCGGTTACAACACCTTCGTCAAAGAAGAAATCGAAGTGCAAAAGGAGCAGCGCGGGGAAGTCACGCCGCCTCCTGCGGTGGACGTTAGCCTGCCGGATTTTGAGGCTGCGGTTAAACTGCGTCAGGATGGAAAACTGACCGAAGCGCGGGATGCGCTTGTGACTTTTATCCAAAAATATCCCAACGGGAAACACCTCGAAGAAGCCCGGGATATCCTTGGGGAAGTGAACACCGAGATCTTGCTGTCACGCCGTCCATCTCCGGAAAAGATCGAATACATTGTGAAACCCGGCGACGTGCTGGCGAAGATTGCGCGCAAGTTGAAGACGACACCAGAGATGATCATGCGCATGAACAATATGAGCGGCACCATGCTGCGGATTGGCGACAAGTTGCTTATCTCGCACCCCGACTTCTCGATAGTGATCCAGCGCAAAGCGAACCTGGTCGTGCTGTCGAACCACGGCGCGTTCTTCAAGCAATATCATATCCGTGAAGCAAAGCTGCCGCCGAAACCAACAGCAAAAATCAATGCCAAAGTTGCAGAAACGATGGCTTGGAAAGGGGGCAAACGTGTTGGTCTCGGCAGTAAGGAATACCTGGCCAGCACAAAGTGGATCAGGTTAGCCGGCGCACCCGCTTACACGTTGTACGCTGTGCCGGATGCAACCCACCCAAATCTCGACCAACCGCCGCCCCCGAGCGGCCTTGGTCTCGCCGCCGTTGATCTCGAGGAGCTAAGCACGCTTGTAAACAAAAGCACATCTGTGACGATTATTGACTGAGCCAAACCGTTAAAAGAGTTACAATGTTTACGATGGAGCCTAACCGACCTGACCTGGCGAGCACGACGCTTGTACTTTTAACCTTGTAGCCCTTTTAAGCTAACCATGGAATGGCAACCGCTCGATTTTGAAAAGCCTGTCTTTGAACTGGAACGGCGGCTGCAGGATTTGAAAAGTCATTCTACAAAGCATGACGTCGATCTCGGTTCGGCGGTGAAGGAGCTTGAAGCAAAACTTCGGGAAACACGCCGTCAGGTTCATGACAATCTAAGCGCCTGGCAGCGGGTCCAAATTGCCCGGCACAATCAAAGGCCGTTCGCGCTCGATTACATTCAACGCTGTTTCACGAACTGGGTCGAACTGCACGGCGATCGCCGCTTTGCCGACGATCGCGCAATGCCGTGCGGTATGGCGATGCTCGGCACGCAGCGGTGTATCGTCATTAGTCACCAAAAAGGACGCAACACCAAGGAGAACGTGATGCGCAATTTCGGATGCGCGCATCCGGAGGGTTACCGCAAGGCGCTCCGCTTGATGCGTCTGGGGGAAAAATTTGGGATGCCTGTGATTTCCTTAATCGATACGCCGGGCGCCTTTCCAGGGGTTGGATCGGAGGAGCGCCACATTTCAGAAGCAATCGCTGTAAACCTTCGTGAGATGATGAAGCTGCGCGTCCCTATCGTCGCCGCGGTAATCGGAGAGGGCGGCTCTGGAGGTGCGCTGGGTATCGGCGTGGCAGATCACGTATTGATTTTCGAGAACGCTTACTACTCAGTGATTAGTCCGGAAGCCTGTTCTGCGATTTTGTGGAGAGACCGGCGACATGCTGCCGAAGCTGCTGAGGCGCTCAAATTAACAGCTCGGAATCTTTTGAAATTGGAGGTCGTGGACGAAATTATCCCCGAACCGGAGGGCGGCGCGCATCGCGATTACGATTCTGCCGCTGCAAATCTTGGAAAAGCGTTGCGCCATGGCTTGGAGCGACTTTCCCAGATTCCAGTCACGGAATTATTGGAAAAACGATATAAAAAATTTCGGCGCTTGGGTGTGTTTTCTGAAGGCAAAACTGTAACTGCCCAGGCTAAGGTTTGATGTGATGTTTGGGACCTGGGGCAAATCAGTGGGGACTTGCTGGCTCGGTGTTTTTGCCGCTGTGACAATTGCGTGTGCCGATAGCCGATCACAGGAGTTCCGTTTTGATCGCGACACGTTTGCCTTCGCTAACCAAACGGTATTCGAATACCACGAAGGCCACGCTTCTTTACGGAAATCGTCGGCGACAAAACGCGACGCATATAATCGTCACTGCTTTGTGATGTCCCGCACCGCCTTGCAATTCAAAAAATTCGCGCGGTTCGAGCCGCGAAGTGCTCCCCTGGACGACGCGTCACTCGCCGCTCGCGTTCGCGACGTGACACGGCAAGCAACTTGGGCAGAGCCCTTGCCCGAAAATCGACGAATTGTCTTTCCGGGATACAAAGACCTGAAAGAAATGAGCAAAGCCCGGCGCGAACTTGTGCAATTAAATATCGGCCATGGTTGGCCGAGTTATTTCCGCATTAGCAATACCCGGATGATGTTTCAAGACGGTACTGGGTACCAGGAACGGACTCATGCTCAATTGAATGCGGCTCTGGCGCGCGGCGAGTTGTTCGTCGCGTTCCTTACCACTTATCCTCGGTTCAGCATCAATCACTCGATTTTAATTTATAAGCTGAAATCTTCATCGCCGAATCCGGGGGATCACTATCTCGTTTACGATCCTAATCATTCAGAGTCGCCACGCGATCTCACCTGGTCCGCGCACGATCGCGCTTTTTCTTATCAAAAGGATTGGGATTTTGTCGGCGGCTTTGTGCGCGTCTATCGGGTTTACGGCAAACCCCTTCAGTAAAACCGATTATTTAACGAGAGCTTCATGCCGGAGAATCCGTCGCCGCCCACACCAGCTCCGCCGTGCCCTGTGCCTCCACCTGAACCGTTGCCGCCGAATCCGTTACCGGCGCCGCCAGCGGCGAATGATCAACACTTTTATTTCCCTACTGGAAATAAAAAGCGCAGCGCCGGTTCGACTCTCGCAGCCCATGCTGCTTCGCTGTGACCGCTGTGGTCGGCTTCCATGTATTGGATGTCCCGGCCCGGTTTCCAGCCCTTCTCGACCAGTCGTTTAAATAGCTCGCGCGCCTGTTCCCATCCGGGCTCGTCTGTGCCGGTGTCGAGCCAGATTTTTAACGGGGGTTTTTGCTCAATAGAATCGACTAGCCGGTAAATCGCGAAATTGTCCCACCAGATCGACGGCGACATTACCATCAGGCGGCGGAATTTTTGCGGGTACAAAAGACCAATCGCCAGCGTGACAAGACCACCAAGAGATGAGCCGCCTAAGCCCGTGAACGTTGGCCCGCGCCGAGTCCGATAATTCCGATCGATGAAAGGTTTCAGTTCCTCCATCAGAAAACGGCCATACAATCGCGCTAAACCGCGGCTGCGCTTCTTCCGTCTGCCTTTTGTTTCTATCACTCCGGGCGTGGGGGTATATTCGTGGACTCGGTCCTCGCCCATGTTCGCGACTGCGACAATGATGAGCGGGTCGATAGCTTTGCTGCGAATGAGGCGTTCCGCTGTTTCGTCGACGCCCCATTCCACGCCTCCAAAGGAAGTTGCTGCATCAAATACATTTTGTCCGTCGTGCAAATAGAGCACCGAATGCCTTCGCCATGAGAATCGCCGGTAACCGGGAGGCAAATACACCAGGATATCGCGCCGGTTACCGAGAAATTTCGATGGAAATGCGCGATGCATTTTGATGTTTCCAGTCAACGTATGTTCGCGCATTGAATCGAAACGCTTCGTTGAAGAAGAAACGCAGCGCAAGCGTGTTGATTTCGTGCAGAACGGATGCGCGTGCGGGACTTGCCAATTATCGGCGGCGCAACCAAGATTGTTTGGGCGAGATCCTTGAATGAAACGACTCCATGCTGTGGCTCACCCGAGAGTTTGCAGATGTTGGTATTCGGTGATGCCGCGCGGCTTCGTCATCCCGAGCGATGTCGAGAGATCCCGTAGCATTACGTTCGTTTGCTCGGCGGGATTCCTCGACTACGCTTCGCTCCGCTCGGAATGACAGGATTAATATGAAACTTGTAATCGCCGCCACCGGTGCCAGCGGAGCGATCTATCTGCAACGCTTGCTTGAGCAAATCGATTGCGCGGCGCACGAGGTGCATCTGGTTATGAGTGCGTATGCGAAAGAGGTAGCGAAGCAGGAGCTGGATAATCTCAAAGTTCCCCCAGGCATTTCGCATCATCCCGAACGTGACATGAAGGTGCCGTTTGTGAGTGGTTCGGCGCATTTCGACGCGATGGTGATCGTCCCTTGTTCGATGGCCACAATGGGACGAATCGCTTCCGGTTCCAGCGACAGCGTCCTATTGCGCGCCGCTGACGTCTTCTTGAAGGAACGACGAAAATTGATTCTCGTGCCCCGTGAGACACCGTGGAATTTGATTCACGCCCGCAACGTCGTGACTTTGCTTGAGGCTGGCGCGATTGTTCTTCCGGCGATTCCTTCCTTCTACAGTCGTCCCAATTCCCTCACCGCCGTCGTCGACACAGTCGTTTGGCGCATCCTCGACCAAATCGGATTGCCCAGTTCGGGTACATACCGTTGGGGTCAAGAGAAGGGGTCGGCGAAAACCTCGCGCAAGAAAAGTTGAAGATCGAAGGCCGGCTTGCGCGATGGCTAATCGCGTTTGGAGTTTGTTTGCTACGTGTCTGGGAGCGTACGCTCCGTTACGACGTTGAGGATCGAGCGGGCATCCTTGGCAAGCCGGTGAGGGAAAATTACATCGGTGCGCTCTGGCACAATCGATTACTGATTTTCCCCTTAGTCTTGCGACGGTTTTTTCCGAATCGTCGTGGCGCGGCGCTGATCAGCGCTAGCCGCGATGGCGATTTGCTGGCGGATGCTATTTGCCGTTTTGGCTACGATGTGATTCGTGGCTCCAGCTCTCGCCTGGGGGCGAGCGCAATTCTTCAGCTTACGGAGCAGCTAGCGTCAGGGCGCGACGTGGTCATCACACCCGACGGTCCACGCGGGCCGGCTTACGAGCTTGGTCCCGGAATCGTCTTTCTCGCGCAGAGATCAGGTGCGTCGGTGTTGCCATTGAATCTGGAGTATTCACGCTATTGGCGCCTTGGGAGCTGGGATCGCTTCATCATCCCGCAACCATTCTCCAAAGTCCGCGTCTTGATCAGCCGGCCGCATCACATTGACCCAACTGGTACGCCTGAGGAATTTGAAGCCCAACGCCTGCTTGTACAGGACGTGATGATGTCAATGGTTGAGATGCGCTGAGCGCGTGCTGGTGTAGCCGCCTCCCTGTGGGAAGCGTGGCGGTGAGATTATCTGCACGCCGGCATTGCGCGTCCCACAGGGAACACGACTACGACAAAGGTCACTTGCGTGTCTCGTACTCGCAGGCACGGTTGCGCTTCACCTATGGCAAGACTTATCGATGGCCGCGTTGTTGCGGAGAAAGTTTACGCGGAGCTTCGCAATGAGATTACAGAAATGAAAGCAAAGTGCGTAACGCCAGGTCTTGCCGTAGTTCTCGTTGGAGATAATCCGGCTTCCCGCGCTTATGTGCGTTCGAAAGACAAAATGTGCCGCGAGCTTGCCTTGCACTCAGTAAAACTG
>DATARG010000084.1:0-7178 GCA_036264275.1 Candidatus Udaeobacter sp.
ATTCGATATTTCCCGAGTGATTGCGGGTGCAGGCCAATGTAAGCCGGGTGCATCACCAGGATTTGCTTCTCGCCATACTGGCCTGCGGTCACTTCTTCCACGTCGTAAACAAATCCGACCAGAAATTCCTGATATGGCATCAATTCTTCCTTCTGAATCGGTTTCGTTTTGGAAACGAGTTTTGCCTTTACAACCAACGCTGCGGTCGGCGGCGTCGCACTCGGAGCTGCTACAGGTGCTAGTTTCGCGATTGATTCGCTAAGCGGCCGCACATCCGACCAGGATTGTGCCGAGAGATCCCGGTCGATCTCTGCCCACGCTTTGTCTGCCCACTTGTTCATGTCTTCGCCGACGAAATGCTCTTTATCCGGCTCCATGTGTTTGTAGGGATAGGAGATCAGTTTTCGGCTGTCGATGACGTCCGTTACGCTGCCGATGGCTTTTTGCGTTTGCTCGAAAACGAACTCCTGAACTTCACCCGAAACGTGCCCGGAGATTGGCGGCGCTATCCAGTAAATTCTTCGCAACTTCGACGGCGGCGTCATCGCTGTCTTGACGAACGGCGCCAGGTATTTTCGCAAAATCGATCCATCACGATCGGGCTTTACCTTTTCGCGGCCTGAAAACAATTCGAACAGATTAGAGCCGGTTTGCATAACGAGTATATCCGGCTGGACCGTGGCGAGCAGATCATCAAGTTTGGGAACTGTGTGTGATGTGGGCCGATGGCCGCTCGGTTCTCCGTAAGTATCGCGCAGTTCCTTGATGCCGCGCGAGCCCGACTTCGATTCGATGCTCCAGTAACCACAATGCGTCTGAATGTGCGTGAATGGTTTCTCTTTTAACCAGCTCAGCGGGTTCGTGCCACATGTGCAATAGGTGAAAACCGATTTTACTCGCGGATCAGCCCGGAATTTTTGGTGGAGCCTTTTGCTGAATCCGCACAATCCGAGTGAATCGCCGAGTATCAACACGGTGAGATCACGTGGTTGTTCAGCCGAAGCCGGTGTGTTTTGAGCGAGCGAAGAAATAGCGATGGTTGAAGCAATTGCCGCGACGGCCAGTCGCTTCGAAAAAAGGCTAATGTTCAACATCCAACCTTCGACGTTCAGTGAAGCGGCTCGTTCAATGTTGAGCGGTAACCGTTGAGCGTTAGAGGTTGGCATCCTCACTGACCTACAGGCACTTTGTCCCAACCCTGATCTGATTCAGTGAATTCGCGGGCGGCGAAAC
This sequence comes from Candidatus Udaeobacter sp., assembly GCA_036264275.1. Lineage (GTDB taxonomy): Bacteria > Verrucomicrobiota > Verrucomicrobiia > Chthoniobacterales > UBA10450 > Udaeobacter. Next base: position 1,234 of record DATARG010000084.1, read on the forward strand.
ACCAGACGATCACCTTCTTCTTAGCGAGATAGTCGGGATCTTTCCGTGCACGCCGATATAGAGTAACTCGAACCGACGTAGCGCCCGAGCCTCGCGTGCCTATCAAGTCGGGAGCAAAACCGGTCTCATAAGCAAGTTGATCAAGTAAACCGGATTTCTCCGCGAGAAAATCGTGCAATACGAGTGTGTGGCTGTCGCCAATGATTAACAACGGGCTGTTCGGATCGGGGTTTATTGCCACGCTCGTTCCTTTCTCGCTGATCGTTCGTACCGCGATCTTTTCCGGTTCTGGCTTCTTTATATTTGGTCCTGCGAGATCGCCAAGATCGCCTTTGATGGTGACCTCTTTCCATTCTGCTGCGTAATCTTTTTGCGTTTGTCCGGCGAGTTTCTCGTGAATTCTATCTTTGATCGTTTGTGCCGCGAGAACACAGCCCAGTCCAGACCAGTGCGTATCGGTCTTGCAATAAACCGGGCTGTGTTCACCGGTGCGGTTTTGGAGGAAAACTGGTGCAAGGTCGACGACGTCGATTTCACGCTTCCGTAGCTCGTCATAAAAACGCGTAAGGTACGGAGCCGCCGTTTCGCCGTGGAGATCGACATTGGGCAGAATTTTCTCCGGATAGATCGCTGGCTTCGGCGGAGCCGCCATCAGTATCAGGTCGATCCCGCGCTTCTTCAGTTGATCATGAAAATCGACAATCGCCGGAATTGGATCCGCCGATTCTGGTTTATGTGCCCGGCTGACTTTCGCGGCGTCAGCGCCCCAGAATTGGCCCACTGAGAGAAATCGAATATCGCTGGAAAGAAATAACCAGCCGCCCACGCCCGCGATCACTGCCGCGTTTTCACTTTGAGCCGCGCGTGATTTTGCCGCGAGTTCGTTAATGAATTTTTGTTGCAAATCGGACAGCGGAATTGACTCACCGGCGAGGACTTTTGGGAAAGCCAAACAAGCAAGGATAGCCGCGTAGAAACACCAAGTGCGCGGGAGGCTAAGAGGTTCGCGCGCATTGTTCTCCGTCAGTGCGAGTGCTTTCCAACGCCCGCGCAGACTTGATAAGATTGGGGTCGACTTCACGGGAAGTTTTTTCTAAACCGTATTGCAGAAAAAAGCACCAAATATCGAGCGTGGTATTTAGTTCCCATATTTTTATCTATTATTTTCTGCCTTTCGCGCTGCTCGTTTATTACGCGCTGTTTCGCGCGCAGCAACGCTGGCGCAACGCCTGGTTGATCGTTGCCGGATACACATTTTACGGCTGGGCCGAGCCGAGGTTCATGGCGCTCATGTTCGGCACAACTTTTATCGATTGGCTGATGAGTCTGGTCATCGCGCACAATACCTGGCAAGTCTGGCGAGTCTGGGGTCAGCCGGTGAAACTGGTAGATCCCGAGCATCGCAAGACGCGCATCCGGCGGACGGCAATCACGATCTCGATCGTCTGCAATCTCGTTGTCCTGGGTTTTTTCAAGTACTTCAACTTCGGCATCGATACTTACAACTCGATGGTGCAAAGCCTCGGATTGGAAGGAACGCAGTTGAACACGTTTTTCCGCGTGGTGCTGCCGCTCGGCATCAGCTTTTACACGTTTCAAGCGCTCAGCTACACGATCGACGTTTATCGCGGCAACGCCGAGGCAATGGCCAACTTTATCGATTTCTCCTGCTTCGTCTCGATGTTCCCGCACCTTGTCGCCGGGCCGATCTTGAAGTTCTCGTTCTTGGCCGATCAACTCAAAAATCGTCGCCTTACATCGGATAAATTCGCGCGCGGGGTCGCGTTTTTCATGATGGGCCTGGCGAAAAAGGTTTTGCTGGCGAATCCGTGCGGCAAAATCGCGGACACGGCATTTGATGCCGGCTCCATTCAAACGCTCGACGCGTGGTTCGGATCGATTGCGTACTCGTTCCAGATTTACTTTGATTTCAGCGGTTACTCCGACATGGCGATTGGGCTCGGCCTGATGTTCGGCTTCGTTTTCGCGAAAAATTTTGACTCACCGTATCTCGCGCAATCGATCACTGACTTCTGGCGGCGCTGGCACATCTCGCTTTCAACGTGGCTGCGCGAATATCTTTACATTCCGATAGGCGGCAACCAGGGCGGCCTGCCACGCACATACGCGAATCTCATCATCACAATGCTTATCGGCGGACTTTGGCACGGCGCATCATGGAACTTTGTGATCTGGGGCGGAATTCACGGCGGGATGCTCGCATTCGAACGCAGCAAGGGGCGCAAAGGCGTTTATCAAAATTTGCCCAAGATTGTTCGAATCGCCCTAACGTTTCTGATCGTGACTATTGGCTGGGTGTTCTTCCGCGGCGGAACGTTGCGTGGCGCCGTCCAATATCTCGGCGCGATGTTTCACTTCCATCAGGCGTTCCCGAATGCGGCGCTGATTGGCGGCCTGATTTACAAGCCCTATTACATTTTGTCGATTCTGGTCGCGGGAATCGTTGTTTGGTTTGGGAGACAGACCTGGGATTGGAGCCAGGAAATGACATGGCCGAAGACGGCGACTTGTTTCGCGCTTGGCTGGCTCGCGTTGATCGTCCTAGCCACGCAGGAATACAACCCTTTTATCTATTTCATTTTTTAGCGCGCTGAATATGCCAACGACTCCAGCAACGACTCACGCACCGCTGCCGAAGTATTCGTTGCCAAGATACGCCGATCCAACTCCGAGCGCGGCGCATCGAAAGCTTCCGCGCGAAGAGGAAGCCGATCTGGCGCTAAAGAATACGAAGTTCACGCCGGGAACGCGCCAAGCTCTTATTGCGCTGTTTTTGTTAACGATTCTCGCTGTTCCGGTGATTCAGCTTGTTGGCGAATTTCGAGCGGCGGGCTCCATCAGCCGCTTGCCGATGGTTTCCATCTTCAAATCCTTGCCGTGGGTGCCTCATGCTGAAGATCTGAAACGTGTCGAGCGCACGTTGGAAAACGAGTCGTTAGTCTCGCAATGGCTCCTGCCGCGCATGCAATATCTGCTGACCGTGGTGATGGGCGCTGGCAACGAGCAAGTCTACTTGGGTCACGATCCATGGCTGTTTTATCGCGCCGATGTCGATCACGTGATCGGGCCGCCGTTTCTCGATCCGAACCGGATGAAACACCGTTTGCAATCGAGCCGTGTCCAGCCCGATCCGATTAAGGCGATTGTAGATTTTCGCAATCAACTTGCCGCACGCGGGATCGATCTGGTGCTTCTGCCGGTGTGGGTGAAACCAAGTGTTGAAGGTGAAATGCTCGCCGTGTCTAACGCTAATCGGGCCGAGACCAGCCGCGCATTACCCAATCCGTCTTTCAACGAATTCAAAAGCCGGCTCGAAGGAGAGAAAGTACGCTTGTTCGATCCTGCGCTGTTTTTGATGGAGCGAGGAAGCAACGGGCATCGTTATCTCGAAACCGACACCCACTGGCGGCCCGAGACAATGGAACTTGTTGCGGAACGATTGGCAGATTTTCTCCAATTGCCAGTAGCAGCAGGATCAACATCGTCGTCGATTATCGAAAAGAAAATCGTCGCGCGCGGCGATATCGCCGTGATGTTGAAGTTAACGCGAGGTGATAAGTTTTTTCCGCCGGAGACAGTGACGATTCGACAAGTCGTCACTGGGAACGGCCTGTGGCGCCCAAGCAAGGAGGCCGATGTGCTCCTTCTGGGAGACAGTTTTTCAAATATTTTTTCGTTCGAACCGATGGGCTGGGGCGAATCGGCCGGCTTCGCCGAGCATCTGAGCTTCGCGTTGCGGCGCCCTGTCGACTGCATCCTGCGAAACAGCGACGCCTCGTTCGCCACGCGAGAAATTTTGAGTAACGAGCTCGCGCGCGGTCGCGACCGGCTGGCTGGAAAGAAACTGGTGATCTGGGAATTTGCAGCCCGCGAGTTGTCGTTTGGGAATTGGAAACTTCTCGATCTGAAACTGGGTGAAGCGAAACCTTCTCGCTTTTTGAGTTTGAAGCCCGGCGAGGAAATCCCGGTCAGCGGAACAGTTGAAACCATTTCACCGGTGCCGCGGCCGGGCACTGTGCCGTACAAGGATCACATCGAGGCATTGCACCTGGTCGACGTTGTGCCGGAGGATTTGCGCGGCGAGGTGGCGTCGCACTCACAGGCTGTCGTGTATTTGTGGAGCATGCGCGACAACGAATGGACATCAGCGGCTCGGTTGCGGCCGGGCGAGCGCGTCAAGCTGCGTTTGCGGCCGTGGTCTGATGTCTCCGCTCAATATGAGAAATTTAATCGCACCGAGTTGGACGACAAGGCGTTGCAACTGGAAGAACCGGTTTGGGGCGAGGAATTAGAACTATTGAACCGCTAATGCAGCGGGGATACAGACCCCGCCACGGCAATTCTGCAACGCGTCAGTCACATTAGGAAAATTGTCCTAACAACGTCTTCGGCGACCTTCAAATCTCCTGGACAACTGCGATCCTGCGGCAAGGAATGAATCAACCCACCAAAAAACATTCTCCTTTCGAATGATGCGTCGCATGCGCTTCATGCGGACGCTGCGATCTGCGTGGCTCATGCGGAATGCTGTCGAAATCGTGTCAGCCATTTGCTCGACATCGTATGGATTCACAAGCAACGCATCAGGTTTGAGCTGCTCGGCGGCGCCGGCGAACTGGCTCAGAATCAGCGTGCCATCCTCGTCGGTGCGGCACGCGCAATATTCTTTCGCGACGAGGTTCATTCCGTCTTTGAGTGGAGTAATAAAAGCGATATCGCAGGCACGATAGTGCGCGAGAAGATCTTTGCGATGGAGTCCGCGGAAATGATATTGGACTGGAGTCCACGTGCTCGTGGAGAAGCGGCCGTTGATATCGCCTACGAGACGGTCGATGCGTCCTTTGAATTCGTGATACCGTGGAATATCTACCCGGCTTGGCACGACGATTTGGATCAGCACAATGCGGCCGCGCATCTCCGGATATCGCTCGAGCGCTTCGCGGAATGCGCGAAGTCGTTCCGGGATCCCCTTGCTGTAATCGAGCCGGTCCGAACCCAGCATCAACTGACAATCGTGAAAATTGGCGCGCAACTGTTGCGACCTTTGGGTTACCGCCTCGCATTTTGCGTCGTTTTCGAACGAGTCGAAATCGATGCCGATCGGGAAATGCCCGACGTGAATTTTTCGGTTTTCGAATCGGATCACATGCGTCTCGGCGCGAGAAAGAACTTTTGCGTCGGGCATGACGCGTCGCACGCACTGAAGAAGATTGCGCACATCACGCCGGGTCTGGAAGCCCAGGAGATCAAACTGAAGCAGCGCACGCAAGAGACGCCGTTGTTGCGGTAGCTTTGAAAAAATGTCGTACGGCGGAAACGGGATGTGCAGAAAAAACGTTAACGCCGAGAGTTGTTTCGGCGCACTTCGTTCTCTCAACGCCTGGGCGACGTACATCAGATGATAATCGTGGACCCAGATGAAATCGTCGGGTCGCGCATTGCGGATGATCGCGTCCGCATACCGTTCGTTCACTTGTTTATAAGCCGGCCAGTATGCCGGCTCGAAATTACAGAAATTCTGAAGATCGTGAAACAGCGGCCAGATCACCTCGTTGGAATAGCCATAGTAAAATTCATTACGCTCGGTTTCGCTCAGGGCCACCGGCACGACGTTGTAACCGGCGTCGCGGGTCGCTTCGGCGAGCGGCCCTTGTGGAATTTTCCCCGCGATTCCCGGCCAGCCAATCCACGTTCCACCGCGCTCGCGCAGGACCGGCTCAACCGCGGAAACAAGTCCGCCGACAGCAGGCGTAACAGTCCAGAGGTCCTCGCCTGTAGAATCGAGCGCGAATGGCAACCGATTCGAAACGATTATCAGGCGGTTCATGCAAGCGCGTTCAAACTCGTTTTATTGAGACGGTGCAGCGTACTCTGTCGTGTTAAGCGGAGCGAAACATCTCTGATCTTATCTGGTGGTTACCGGG